>NZ_JBRBUA010000056.1:0-39717 GCF_052826345.1 Brevirhabdus sp.
AGAGGAAGATCAGTTTTTCGGCGCGCAGCGCGATGGCGGCGGACACGGCCACGTCTTCCATGGTCAGGTTGAAGGCTTCGCCGGTGGGCGAGAAACCCAGCGGCGAGAGCAGCACGATGCCGCCTGCGTTCATGATGGCGCCGGCCAGCACGAACATCGGGATCGCGATCAGCGAGAATTTCGTCGATCCGTCGTACATGTCGAGCGCGATGGTCACCAGACTGTCGCTGCCCTCGGTCGCCAGCAGGCCCAGCACGCCGGCCAGGGCCAGGGCCACGGCGATGGGTACGTTGATGCAGATCATCGCCACCAGCGCCAGGAAAATCATAAGCATCAGCATCAGGCGCGGTCCTTGTTCTTGTGTAGCTCGGTCTCGACCTCTTCCTCGATCTCCGCGTGTTCGAGAGAGATCCCGGCGCGGGTCTTGGCCCAGTATTCGGGCAGGCTCAGCAACTGACCGAGAATGAACAATATGGCGCCGATGGGAATGACGGACTGGGTGAACTGCACCGGCACCCAGCGCAGCGACACCAGCCGGTCACCGGCCAGCACGTCCAGCACCTGAAACCCGGCGCGGGCCATCAGTACGAAGAAGGTCATCACCAGCGCCTCGGCCAGCAACATCGCCACCAGGCGGAATTTTCCCGGGATCGACAGCAGCACGGTGTCGAACCCGATGTGCCGCCGGTAAAGCGCGGCCAGTGCGGAGCCGTAATAGGTGATCCAGGCCAGCATGATCGCCGCGACCTCGTCGTACCAGCTGAAGCTTTCGCCGGCCAGGCGGGCCAGCACGGCGATGATGACCACCACGGTCAGCAGGACCATCAGAAGGATCGTGATCCATTCCAGCAACAGCCCGAAGACGCGCGCGATGCGTGCGAGCGGGCCCGAGTGCAGCACGGCGGGCTGGGCGGCCGGGCCTCGGGGTTTGTCGTCATCGGTATCCGGGACGGGGGCGGTGGTGGCTGACATGCAGCGGACTCCGGTAATGGTTCGGCTTGGCGAGCGGCGGCTGGGGGCGTGAAACCGATCGGCGTTTGGGTAGCGGGCGTGCGCCCGCGCGCGGGCGCCGCAGCCGGTGTCGGGTGCGGATCTGCCGGTGTCCGGGCCCGGCGGGGTGCCGGGCCCGGAAAATCAGGCAGCTGCCTGCGTCCCCGACCGGGCGATCAGCTGGATTTTCCCAGGCCCAGAACTTCCTGGATCATCGCGTCGCCGCCATCGACCTCGGCGGAGAACGCATCATAGATCGGCTTGGACGCCTCGATGAAGGCATCCTTGTCGGCCTCGTTCACCTCGACGCCCGCGTCCTTGATCACCTGCAACAGCTCGGTTTCCAGCTCGGCCGCCTTCTTGTAGGTGAAATCCTGCGTGGCGTTGGCGCAGTCGGTCAGGGTGGCTTTCACGTCGTCGGGCCATTTGTCCCAGGCCTTTTTCGAGGTCAGGATATAGGCGGGGGTGTAGACGTGCCCGGTGATCGACAGGTACTTCTGCACCTCCTGGAACTTGGCCGAAGCGATCTGCGCATAGGGGTTTTCCTGCCCGTCGATCACCCCGGTCTGAAGCGCGGTGAACACGTCGGAAAAGGCCATCGGCGTGGGGTTGGCGCCGTATTCCTGGAACATCTTGACCCGCCAGGTGCCGTTCGGCGTGCGCAGCTTGATGCCCTTCAGATCCTCGGGCTTGTTGATCGGGCGCACGTTGTTGGTGATGTGGCGAAAGCCGTTCTCGGCAAGGCCCACGATATGATAGCCGTTGTCTTCGGCGGCTTTCTGGAACTTGTCCATCATCGCGCCCTGCACGCGGCGCATGTGGTCGCGGTCCTTGATGATATAGGGCATCTCGAAGATGCCGAAGACATCATCGACCGAGGACATCACCGAAGAGGGCAGGGCAAAGTCCACCTGACCCAGCTTGAGCTTTTGCAAAAGCTCCTTGTCCTTGCCAAGCTGCGACGACCCGAAGGTCTGCACCTCCGCCTTGTCGCCCATCTTGCCGTTGACGCATTCGGCAAAGTTGTCGACCGACGCTTCGAACAGCGATCCCGGCGCGCCGACATGGCCGAACTTCATCGTCATCTCGGCGGCCATGCCCTGGCTGGCCGCTACGATGGAAACGGCCACGGCCGTTACAAGATTCGTGATTTTCATTTGTCTTTTTCCTCCCTGGTTTCTCTGGTGCAGCCCTGCGTGCCGGTTGCCTCCTCCTGCGTGCGGCGGCGTGATGCTGCGGTCTTCACTCTACGCTCGATCCGGTTTTTCCCGTCTGGTTTTTATCGAGATCTGCGGGCCCTCATTCCGCCGCGGCGTGCGCGCGGCCGGGTGTCTGCCCAAGCTTGTCCATGGCCGCCAGAACGCCGCCCGCCCTATGGGGTACGCCCGCGTCGCGCAGGCCCATCTCCACCCCCGACAGGGTGCCGCACAGCATCAGGTCGTTGAAATCGCCCAGATGCCCGATGCGGAACACCCGGTCGGCCACCTTGGACAGCCCGTTGCCCAGCGACATGTCGTAGTGGTCCAGCGTCACGGCGCGGAAGTTGTCCGCCGAATGGCCCTGGGGCATCATAACCGCCGTCAGCACGGGCGAGCGGTCTTCGGGCTTGGCGCAAAGCACCTCCAGACCCCAGGCCTCCACGGCGGCGCGGGTGGCGGCGCCGTGGCGGCTGTGGCGGGCGAAAACCTGATCCAGCCCTTCCTCATGCAGCATGGCGATCGCCTCGTTCAGCGCATAAAGCAGGTTGGTGGCGGGCGTGTAGGGGAAATAGCCCCTGTCGTTGGGGCCGGCCATTTCCGACCACGCCCAATAGGCCTTTTGCAGGCCCGCCGCTTGCGACGCCTTCATCGCCTTGTCGCTGATCGCGTTGAACGACAGCCCCGGCGGCAGCATCAGACCCTTTTGCGATCCGGCCACGGCCACGTCGACGCCCCAGTCGTCATGGCGGTAGTCGACCGAGGCCAGCGAAGAGATCGTATCGACCATCAGGAGCGCCGGATGCCCGGCCGCGTCGATGGCCTTGCGCACGCGGGCCACGTCGGTGACGGACCCGGTGGAGGTCTCGTTATGCACCACGCAGACCGCCTTGATCGCGTGCCCCTTGTCCGCGCGCAGCCGCTCGCCGATGGCGTCGGCGTCCGCGCCGGAGCGCCAGTCGCCTTCGATGAAGAGGGGCTTCAGGCCCAGGTTCTCGGCCAGCCGTTTCCACAGCATGGCGAAATGCCCCGTCTCATACATCAGCACCTGATCGCCGGGCGACAGGGTGTTGACCAGCGCCGCCTCCCACGCGCCGGTGCCCGATGAGGGATAGATCACGACGCGCCCCTCGGTCTTGAAGATGGCTTTCATCCCCTCCAGCGCGCTGCGGCCCACATCGGCAAAGGCCGGGCCGCGGTGGTCCATCGTAGGATAATCCATCGCGCGCAGCACGCGGTCCGGCACGTTCGAGGGGCCGGGGATTTGAAGGAAGTGACGTCCTGCTGGCATGTCCATGATCCTTTCCGGTGCACCTGGCGCCGCCTGCGCGGCCTGCCGCGGCAAGCGGCGCGTCGGCCCTGCTGCCGTTACGGAAGCTGATTTCTGTTGGAATTGAATTATGAATTCATTATTCAAGTCAAGGACGATTTGAACGTGGTGTCGGGAACAGAGCGGAATGCTTCGCGGTGGATTGCAGAACAGGCTGGCCCGATCGATAGAGGGAGAGGTGCTGTTCGACGCCTTCTCGCGCGGGCGCTACGCGACGGATGCTTCTCTTTACCAGATCATGCCCGCAGGCGTCGTCGTCGCGAAGACCGAAGGTGACATCGCGCGCGCGCTGGACGCCGCACGCGAAGCGGGCGTGCCGCTGACGATGCGCGGCGGGGGTACGTCGCAGTGCGGGCAGACGGTGAATTCCGGTCTGATCGTGGATTGCTCGCGCTATCTCAACAAGCTGGTGGAGCTCGACGTGGAGGGGCGCCGCGCGCTGGTGCAGCCGGGCATCGTGCTGGACGATCTGAACCGTCTGCTGAAAGCGCATGGGTTGTGGTTTCCCATCGACATCTCGACCGGGTCGCGCGCGACGATCGGCGGGATGGTGGGCAACAACTCCTGCGGGTCGCGTTCGCTGCGCTACGGCACCACGCGCGACAATGTCGACAGGGTGCGTGGTCTGCTGGTCGACGGCAGCGCCTTCGACTTCGGCCCCGGTTCGGGCAACGACGTCCCCGAGGTGCTGCTGCGCCAACTGCTGGACCTGGGCGCGCGCGAGGCCGATGAGATCGCGCGCCGGTTCCCCAAGGTGCAGCGCCGCGTGGGCGGCTACAACATCGACGCGCTGGTGCCGGGCGAGCCGCCGGTCAACCTGGCGCATTTGCTGATCGGGTCCGAGGGCACGCTGGCCATCAGCACCGAGATCGAGATCCGCCTGTCGCCCCTGCCGGGGCCGGACAAGGTTCTGGCGGTTTGCCATTTCCCCACCTTCCGCGCCGCCATGGAGGCCGCGCAGCATATCGTGGCGCTGGGCCCCACCTCGGTGGAGCTGGTGGATGCGACGATGCTCGGGCTGGCGCGGTCCATCCCGATGTATGTCAAGACGCTGGAGGCCTTCGTTCAGGGCGACCCCGCCGCGCTGCTGTTCGTGGAATTCGCCGACAGCGATGCGCAAAACCGCGCCAATGTCGCGCGGCTGCACGACACGATGTCCGATCTGGGCTTCGGCTTTGGTCGCGGCGGCGCGCATGAGGGCGGCGTGGTCGAGGTGTGGGACGGCGCGCTGGCCGCCGAGATAGGCGAGCTGCGCAAGGCCGGTCTCAACATCATGATGTCGATGAAGGAGGCGGGCAAGCCCGTGTCTTTCGTCGAGGATTGCGCCGTTCCGCTGGAACATCTGGCCGATTACACCGACCGGCTGACCGAGGTGTTCCACGCGCATGGGACCGAAGGCACCTGGTACGCCCACGCCTCCGAGGGATGCCTGCACGTCCGTCCGGTGCTGAACCTGAAGCTGGAGAAGGACGTGAAGGCGATGCGCGCCATCGCCGAGGAAGCCTTTGCCCTGGTGCGGGCGTACAAGGGGTCGCATTCCGGAGAGCACGGCGACGGGATCGTGCGGTCGGAATTTCATGCGGCGATGTTCGGCCCGCGGATCGTGCAGGCCTTTGAAGAGGTCAAGGATGCCTTCGACTCCGAGGGGCTGCTGAACCCCGGCAAGATCGTGCGCCCGCCGAAAATGGATGACCGCAGCCTGATGCGCTATCCGCCCGGCTATGCCTTTGAGGATCTGGACACCGCGCACGACTGGTCGGCCTGGACCGGCGCGGGCGGCGGTTTTCAGGGCGCGGTGGAGATGTGCAACAACAACGGCGCCTGTCGCAAGATGGCCGGGGGCGCGATGTGCCCCAGCTACCGCGTCACCCGTGACGAGCGTGACGTGACGCGGGGGCGGGCCAACACGCTGCGGCTGGCGCTGTCGGGCAAGCTGGGGCGCGATGCGCTTTACGACGACGCGATGGCGGAGACGCTGAAGCTCTGCGTCAGCTGCAAGGCCTGCAAGCGCGAATGTCCCACCGGCGTCGACATGGCGAAGATGAAGACCGAGGTGCTCTACCAGCGCGGCAAGAAGCTGGGCTTTGGCCGCCGCGAAAGGCTCATCGCCCATCTGCCGCGCTATGCCCGCGCGGGCGGCGCGTTGCGCGCGGCGATTGCGCTGCGCAACCGGGTGCCGGGCATCGCCGCGTTGGGCGAACGGATCACCGGCTTTGCTCGTGGCCGCAGCCTGCCGCAGTTCGCCCCCGACCCCTTCCGCGATGCGGAAATCGAGCAGGAGGCCGCGCGCGGCCGCAAGGGCGGACATGAGGTGGTGCTCTTCGCCGACACCTTCAGCCGCTGGCTGGAACCCGCGATCCCGCGCGCTGCGCTGCGGGTGCTGCGCCGGGCCGGATACCGCGTGCGCGCGCCGGAGGCCCCGGGCGGGCGGGCGCTGTGCTGCGGGCGCACCTATCTGGCCGCGGGCATGGTCGATGAGGCAAGGGCCGAGGCGCGGCGCACGATCGACGCGCTGATGCCGCACATCCGCGCCGGGCGCAGCGTCCTGGGGCTGGAACCCTCGTGCCTGCTGACGCTGCGCGATGAATTCCTGACCCTGCTGCCCGGAGAGGACGCCAGGGCGCTGTCGGAAAACGCGCGGCTCTTCGAGGAATTCGTGGCGCAGGAACGCAAGGCGGGCGGCTTCAGGCTGCCATTGTCGCGGGACGCGGAAAAGGCCTATGTGCATGGGCATTGCCACCAGAAGGCCTTTGGCGTGATGAGCGACATGGAGGCCGCGCTAGGGGCGCTGCCGGGGCTCGACGCCTCGGTCATCGAATCGGGCTGCTGCGGGATGGCGGGCGCCTTCGGCTACGCGGCCGAGACGCAGGAGGTGTCGCGCGCGATGGGCGAGCTGTCGCTGCTGCCCGCGGTGCGCGCGGCCGAGGGTGATGCGCTGATCGTGGCCAACGGCACCTCCTGCCGGCACCAGATCGCCGACGGTACCGGCCGCCGCGCGCTGCACATCGCGGAGATCTTCGACCGGGCCAGTCGCACGGGCGGCGCAAGCAAGACGGGCGGGGGCGCGCTGCCCGGTTCCGTCAGCTCGGAGGGCGCGCAATGAGCGGCGATGCACCGCAACCCATCGGGCGCACGGCGCTGGCGGTGGAGGTCACCGACCGGCTGCGGCGGATGATCCTGGACGGGCGGCTGCACCCCGGCGACAAGGTGCGCGAAAAGGCGCTGACGGAAAGCTTCGGCGTGTCGCGCACCCCGTTGCGCGAGGCGCTGAAGGTGCTGGCCGCCGAAGGGCTGCTGGATCTGATCCCCAACCGCGGCGCCATCGTGGCCTTGCAGACGGGGCTGGAGCTGAGGGAGATCTTTCCCGTGCTCGCGGCGCTGGAAGCGTTGGCCTGCGAACAGGCCGCCGTCGCGGCCTCGCGCGCGGAGCTCGATGGCATCGCCGCGCTGACCGGCGATCTGCGCGTGTCATACGAGCGCGCGGACCGGGCCAGCTATTTCGACGTGAACCAGTCCATACACAGCGCGATCATGGCGGCGGGCAAGAACACCACCCTGATGCGGTCGCATTCGGTTCTGGCGGGCCGGGTGCAGCGGGCCCGCTATCAGGCCAACCTGACCCCCGCGCGCTGGGCGCAGGCGGTGGACGAGCATGAGCAGATCAGCGCCGCACTGGCCGCGCGCGATGCGGAATGCGCGGGCAATCTGATGAAGCGGCACATGCTGAACAAGCTGCACGCCCTGATGGCCGCGCGCAGCGGTGACCAGCGGCGCTGAGACAGGGCCTCCGGCGGGGATATTTCTGCCTTTTGGAAGCGCAGGCGTCTGCGGGCTGCCCGCGCGCGGATGGAGACAATCGTGAGGGCGGCGCCCAGCAGGCAAGCCCCGGGGTCATTGCAGATGCGCATCGGCCCAGAGCGGAAGGCGCGCCGACAGCATCGGCGGGGTCGGCGCGCGGAAACGGGCACAGTGGTGTGCAATGGCTTTCCTTCGGGTGGCAAGGCTGTTCTAACCCTTCTGTCAATCGTCAGGGAGGCCCCATGCAGCGCATCGATCTGCCGGAGCGTGAAAACTGGAAAGCGCTCGCCGATGAGGCGGGATTTCGGTTTCACACCATGCACGGAGAGCCTTACTGGGACGAGGCTTCCGCCTATCGCTTCTCGCTGCAACAGGTCGAGGACGATATCGAGGATCCTGCGACGGAGCTTCATGCGATGTGCCGCCAGGCGGTGGCGGAGGTCTGCGCCTCGGGCGAGATGATGTCCCGGCTGGGCATCCCCGAGGCCCATCACGCGCTGATCGCCGACAGCTGGCAGGCGCGCGAGCCCGAGCTTTATGGCCGCTTCGATCTGGTCTACGACGGCACCGGCCCGGCGAAGATGATCGAATACAACGCCGACACCCCCACCGCGCTTTACGAGAGCGCCGCGTTTCAATGGCGCTGGCTGGAAGATCAGATCGCCGCCGGCGTGCTGCCCGAGGGGGCCGATCAGTTCAACCGCATTCATGAAGCCATCGTCGAACGGTTCGAGAAGATTTTCGAAACGGGCGCTCATGTGCATTTCACGTCCGCCGAGGGGGTGGAGGAAGACTACGCCACCGTCGAGCAGCTGGCCTGGGCCGCGCGTGAGGCCGACCTGGGCGCGCATTACACCGCGCTGGAAAAGATCGGCGTGTCCGAGAACGGCCAGTTCACCGACGACGAGGACCGTGTGATCGGCGCGCTCTTCAAGCTCTACCCTTGGGAGGATCTGCTGCGCGATCCCTTCGCCGAACATCTGGCCGGGGCGCATTGCCGTTTTCTCGAACCCCCGTGGAAGGCGCTGGTGTCCAACAAGGGGCTGTTGCCCGTGCTCTGGCAGATGTTCGAGGGTCACCCCAACCTGTTGCCCGCCTTTTTCGCGGAGGATGCCGACAGCGACGCCGCGCGCGCCGCGCTGGGCGGCAGCCATGTGCGAAAGCCGATCTTTTCGCGCGAGGGGGCGGGCGTGCGCATCACGCGCAACGGCGCGCTTCTGGAAGAGGCGAGGGATCGCAGCTATGACGCGCATCCCTTCATCGTGCAGGGCTATGCGCCGCTGCCCACGTTTTCGGAAATGCACCCCATCATCGGCGCCTGGATCGTGGGCGAAAGCTGCGTCGGCATGGGCCTGCGCGAAGATCGCAGCCGCATCACGCAGGATCTGTCGCGCTTCAAGGCGCATTTCATTTCCGCCTGACATCGCCGGGGCCGCGCGGGAATTGCGTCTGGCGGCTCGACAATGCGGGCGCTTGCGACGATGCTGGCCGATGCCGCAACGACCGCCGAAAGGGACATGTCATGACGCCACGCCGAAAGAGATCCCGCAGGGTGAACCTCGCCATCATGGGCGCGGCCGCCTTTACGCTGGCGGCGTGCAAGCACGATACGGTGGAAACCAAGGTCTTTCCCTCGGTCGAAGACTGCAAGCAGGCCAGCACGGGCGGCGATGGGTCGCTGAGCGCGGCCGAGTGCCAGGCCGCTTTCGACGAGGCCTTGCAGGAGCATCGCAAGGCCGCGCCCAGCTACACCGATCAGGCCCTTTGCGAGGAGCAGCACGGCACGGGCTCCTGCGTTGCCGATGACCGGCAGGGCGGCGGGGGCAGCTTTTTCATGCCGCTTCTGGCCGGGTACATGATCGGCAATCTTCTGGGCGGCGGGCGCGGTCTGGCATCGGCGCGCCCGCTCTACCGCACCGGCGGCGGCGGATTTTCCACGCCCAACGGCAACGCGGTGTTCAATGCCAACCGGGGCACCGCGAAGGTCTCGCCCAAGGCGTTCGCGCCGGTCACCGCATCGGGTATCGCCAAGCCGATGAGCCGCTCTGCCGTCGCGGCGCGGGGCGGGTTCGGGGCCACCGGCGCCGGGCGCGGTTTCGGCGGCTAGGGTGCGGACTCCTGAAACCTGGTGCAGAGCGTGCCGAAGCGAGGAGGGCGGCTGCGAGGTGGTGTGTGGCTGTCTTCTCCTGGCGGGGTGACGATCTTCCGGACGTTCTCCAGTGAGGAAAGCGACCCGGATCGCCGCCGCAGGAAATCCCCTTTACGGGTGCACAGCTGAGGCAGACCGGGGCTTTTCCGCCCAAGCGAAAGAACATGCCCGGTTCGTGCGCTTTACACGCAAAACAATTCTTTTCCTGCGCCTGCCCGCGATGTATTGTTGCCGTTAGGTCGCCTGGTGTCAGCGTATATTCTCGCGCTAGGGCACGCCGCGATTTTCTATTTCGATTGTTGTTTTTTCAGAGGCATGGAATGTCCGTCCGTATTTTCAGGTGCAGTGACTGCGGTCACAGGATGCGCCTTTCTGGCCGTCGGTGTGGCCTTTGCTTTTGCGACAAGTCGGTTTGGCAGCGCCCGTATCTCTATCTGGCGCTGGCTGCGGCCCTGTCGCTTGGTGTGCTGCTTTATCCGATGATCTGAGGGGGCAGCCGGGCCGCTCGCGACGCTGGGCGGTGGTTTCCGGCGCGCCAGAACCGCAACGGGCAATCACGCCTTGGCGAAATGTCCGGCGATGACGGAAATGATGCTGGCCGAGGAATAGGGCCGCCCGACGTAGATCCAGCCTTCGCCCAGATCGGTCGGCACGCTGTGGCTGCCTTTCAGGATCACGATCCCGCCTTCGCGCATCAGAATCGCGTCGGCCAGCCCGCTGCCGGTGATCTCGGCGGCGGCGGAATTGACGAAGGCAAGCGTCAGCGACGGCATCGCGTCGAGCTGACGCAAGGCGGAGGCGGTGTTCGGTACGCTGTATACTATGGAGCCCGGCCATTCGCCCTGAATGGTTTCCGCAAGATCGCTCGCGATGACGGGATTGCCCTCAACGATCAGGAATACGGCCGCTGGCCGGGCCTTTGCGTCGGATGAAATATCCACTCGTACTGCGGCCCCCCGGGCCAATACTCTTCTTTACAGGCGCATATGTGGAACAGTTTGCCCCGGGCCGCATTAAACTGTGACATAGAAGGAAAACTTTTTACCGATGGTCATCAAGTGCTCTGACTGCCCGCTTCAGCGCAAGCCGCTCTTCAAAGACCTCACCGAAGAGGAAGAGCGGTTCATGTTTCGGTTCAAGGCCGGAGAGCTGACGGTGGAACCGGGCACGAGCCTGCTGATGGAAGGGTCCAACAGCCCCCAGCTTTTCACTGCGCTGCGCGGGATGGGGCTGCGCTACAAGACGCTGCCCAATGGCCGCAGGCAGGTCATCAGCTTTATCTTTCCGGGCGATTTCGTCGGGCTTCAGGCCGGCATCATGGGCGAGATGAGCCATTCGGTCGAGGCGACGACGCACATGACGCTGTGCGTGTTCAACCGTGCCGATCTGTGGTCGCTGTTCAAATCCCATTCGCACAGGGCGTTCGATCTGACCTGGCTGGCCGCGACAGAGGAGCATTTCCTGGGCGAGGCGCTGACCTCGCTGGGCCAGCGGACCGCGCAACAGCGGGTCGCCTGGGCCCTGACGCGGATCTTCAGGCGCGGTCAGGCGCTCAACATGGTCAAGAACGGCGCGATGATGCTGCCCTACAGGCAGCAGGATCTGGCGGATGCGCTGGGATTGTCGCTGGTGCACACCAACAAGACCCTTGCCAAGCTGCGCGACCGGCAACTTGTCGGGTGGAGCGACGGGATGCTGACGGTTCATGATCTGAAGGCTCTGGCCGAAGTCGCGGAAATGGAACTCGACGACGTCCGCCAGCGCCCGCTGATGTAACAGCCGACCCAGGGCGCGCGGGGGCCGACGATGGGCCTGCCCCTCCCCCGTGTTCTCCGCGCGGTGTCGGGCGCCGTGTCAGGCGACGTTCTTGAGATCCTGTTTCACCTGCTCCTCGATCTTGTCGAGCGGCAGGTTGGTGAGGTTCTTGTCGATCTGCGCCACGATCCGGCTTTCGACCTCGCCGTGCAGATGCTTGCGCACCTCGCCCAGCACATGAGGGGCCGCGATCAGCACGAGCGAGGAAAAATCCTGTTTCAATGCGTGGCGGTTCAGCATCTCGGCCAGATCGTCGGCAAAGCGATCCTTGGCCAGCTGATGCCAATCGGTATCCGCCATGGCCGAGCGCTGTTGCCCGGTGCTGTCGCTGACGCGTCCCGGACGGTTCGCGGCCTGGTCGCGCGACGGCGGATTTTCCTGCGTTTCCTTTTCGATCACACTGAAATTCGGAAAGTCGCCATCGCCGAGGTTTTCCAGCAGCAGCGCCTTTTCGCTGTCTGCCACCACGATCCACGTTCCTGTTTTCAACTTTGTCATGACGCGACCCTTTCTCCTGTCGTGCCGCCCAAGCGATCGGGGCGGCCTCACCAAAAGAACGCGACGGGTTCGGGGGCGGTTCCTGCGATCCGCCGCAGGCACGGCAAAAGGGGCGAAAGGAAGCTCAGCTTTCGATATAGGCGTCGGCCACCTGCGCGCCGCGTTCGCCCATGGGGCGGTCGGGGCCGATGGTGGAATCCTCCTTGGTACGCAATTCCAGTTCCGCGTTCAGCGCGGCCCCCATGAAAATCGACAGCGCCGACAGGTAGAACCACATCAGCAGCGAAATCGCCGCCCCGATCGAGCCGTAGACCTCGTTGTAGCTTTTGAAGTTCTTCAGATAGAGCGACAGCGCCATCGACACGCCCACCCAAAGCAGCACCGCAAGGATCGACCCCGGTGAGATCCAGGCGACCTTGGCCGCGCGGCGGTTGGGGCCGAGGCGATAGATCACCCCCAGCCCCATGACCAGCACCATGCCCGCGATGAACCAGCGAAGCACCTCGACCGCCCAGGCCGAATAGGCGCCCAGCGGCAGCACGGCGAGCAGCACCGGCGTCACCACCACCGCCAGCAGCGCGACGATGGCGATCATGATCAGCGAGCCCGTGATCGCCAGGGCCGAAAAGATCCGGTAGACCCCGCTGCGGTGCGGCTCGCGGTAGATCGCGTTCAGCCCGCGCACCAGCGCCGCCACCCCCGCGCGCGCCGACCAGAATGCCGCCATGATCGACAGCAGCGTGGTCCAGCCGAGGGTCTCGGGGCGCGCCGTCATCAGGTTGTCCATCTGCTCGTTCAGAAGCGAGAACACCTCGTTCGGCACGAATTGCCGGATCAGGTCCATCTGCCCGTTGATCACGCCCGGATCGGCCACAAGTCCCCAGATCGCGATGATCGCGGCCAGCCCCGGAAAAATGGCGAGCATACCGAAAAAGCCGACACCCGCGGAAATCAGGCTCAGGTTCTTTTCATCAACGGCGACGATGACGCCGACCAGCGCTTTCCACCATACGCGAAGGGATTGGTGCCGCGGCTTCGTCATTCACCCCGATGTCCCGTCACAGTCGGCCGGACGCGGGGCGTGGCCCGGCGAAAAGCCAGATGATGAAACCCAGCAGCGGCAGCAGAATGACCAGCAGCGTCCAAAGTACCTTCTTGCCCGTGCTCGCGTTCGACCCGATGATCGAAACGATTGCCCAGATATCCAGCACCAGCAGGATCAGCCCCCCGATTCCCGAAACCTTTACCATTTCCCGTCTCCTTGCTGGTGAGCGGCGCCTTTCGCTACGGCCGCCGCCCGGTGGTGTTTCATCGCCTTGATACGGCCTTGCGGCGCAACGTCACAGTCCGGCGGACAGCACGGGCGAAGGCGGCCTTGGCCCTTCAAGCTACCGGCGGGCAGGAAACCTGCGCAACCATTGAATTAATTGGTGTAGCGGCCCCCGGCGCCGCGCTGTCATTCGACAACGCCGGGCCGCAACGCCGGGTTCCCGGCAGGGGCGATACATGCGCCTTGGGCCCGGGCGGGCGCTTCTGGCGCATGGGAAAACACGCGCGCCCTGTCAAAATGCGCGCGCAGACTTAGATCTTGACGACACAAAGAGGAGGAATGACATGATCAAGAAAATCGCAATCACGATCGCCGCCCTTGCGCTGACCGGCCCGGCCTTCGCCGAAAGCCACACGATGAGCGCAGATGCCACGGCGGAGCTGGCCCCGCCCACGGGCGACGCGGCCGCCGGCGAGAAGGATTTCCGCAAGTGCAAGGCCTGCCATTCCGTCATCGACGACGAGGGCAAGAAGATCGTCAGGGGCGGTAAGGTCGGCCCGAACCTCTACGGCGTGGTCGGTCGTCAGGCCGGATCGCTGGAGGACTACAACTACGGCGATTCCATCGTCGCCGCGGGCGAGGGCGGCCTGATCTGGAACGAGGAGCATTTCGTCGGCTTCGTCGAAGATCCCAAGGGATACCTGGCCGAGGTTCTGGACGACAAGAGCGCGCGCTCGAAGATGTCGTTCAAGCTTCGCAAGGGGGCGGCTGACGTCTACGCCTATCTCGCCTCCGTCGGGCCCGACATGAGCGGCGAAATGGACGCAGACAAGGCGGGCGCGGCCGAAACCTCGAACTGAGGACGCCGCCGGGCCGCGCGGGGCACCCCCCCCCGCGCGGCCCGATCCGTGCTATTCCAGACCGGCGAAGACCTGCCGCGCGTGCCGGTCCAGGTAAATCCGCAGCCAGGGCGTGAAACGCTCGGGCGCGGCGGCGATTTCCGCGCGCAGATCCGGCAGGCTCAGCCAGCGGTAGCTCGATACTTCTTCGGGGTCGGGCGCAATGCGCAGGGTGGCGGTGTCGGCCTGTGCCACGAATATATCCACGATTTCGTTCTCGATCAGATCGGGCGGCACCTCGGCGCGGTAGCTCACCCGACCGCGCGGCGTGCAGGCAAGCCCCTCGATTCCCAGTTCCTGCCGCAGCCGCCTGTGGGCGCAATCGGCGGGGGTTTCGCCCCAGTCGGGATGGGTGCAGCAGCTGTTGGCCCAAAGGCCGGGCGTGTGGTACTTGCCCGCCGCGCGGCGCTGGATCAGCGTGCGCGCGCCGTCCATGACAAAAACCGAGACCGCCGGATGTTGCAGCCCCTCGCGGTGAACCAGCATCTTGTCCAGCGGCGTCAGGACGCCGTCTTGCCATGCGGGTATGTTCATCTGCCCTCTCGTCAATCCCGCCTTCGCGCCTTGCGCGGGTGGCGTCCGATTCCTGCTCCGGCGCTGTCCTAACCCTGCCGGAACAGGTTTGTCATGTCGAACAGGCCTTCGAGTGCCGTCATGCGTACCGATGTCTCGGGCCAGATACGTGCCCGAACCGACGCGACAAGCGCTTCCAGGAGGACCATCGTGGCGACATTGCTGTCCCAGGCCGAGGCCATCTCGATCCCGCAACTGAACGAATGACGCGCCACCTTGGCGATGGGAGAACCGCATGGATCGGTCAGGAGGAGCACGCTCTCCCCGCGCGCGGCAGCCCGTTCCGCCCGCCGCAGAAGGTTGCTTTCCTACCACCGGATGTCGAATATCACCAGAACGTCGCCCGGCGCGCGGACGATGCGCCCTGCGACGATGTAAAGGCGGCTGTCGGCATCGTCCATTCCGCGACATGGGAACAGGAAAGCTTCGATGCCGTGGTGGCCGATTGGGAAATCGCCCGCGGGTTTGAGCTGAGCTGAGGTGAGTTGAGGTGAAGAGGCCATGAACAACAGGTTGAAATGCATCGCGCCGCAGGTTCTGGGCAGCGCCACGGATGAGATATGGGTGATGCGCGACGAAAGCTCCGGCACCGTCGGGGGCATCATGAAGGTCGCCGACGACGAGGAGGCGCTGCGCCTGACGACGGACAGCCGCTACCGGCTGACCGCCTCGATCTGGACGCGCGAGGCCGATGCGGCCGAGGCGCTGGCTGCCCGGATCGAGACCGGCACCGTCTTCCTGAACCGTCAGGACTATCTCGACCCGGCGCTGTGCCGGACCGGCTGCAAGCAGACCGGGCGTGGCGGCGCACGACCTTTCATCGGATATCAGAACCTGACCCGCCCCACATCCTATCCCTTCAAGAAAGCCGAGACATGACGTTTGCCGCGAACTGGTCCTACCCCACCGCGATCCGCTTCGGCGCCGGTCGTATCGAGGAAATCGGACCGGCCTGCGCGGCGGCGGGCATCTCCGCCCCGCTGCTGGTGACGGACCGGGGGCTGGCCTCGCTGCCGATCACCGCCGCCACGCTGGACCTGATGGAGGCCGCGGGCCTGGGGCGGGGCATCTTTTCCGAGGTCGACCCTAACCCCAACGAAAAGAACCTCAGCGCGGGTGTAGAGGCTTTCCTCGACGGCCGCCATGACGGCGTCATCGCCTTCGGAGGCGGCTCGGGGCTGGATCTGGGAAAGATGGTCGCCTTCATGGCCGGGCAGACCCGCCCGGTCTGGGATTTCGAGGATGTGGGCGATTGGTGGACCCGCGCCGACGCCGCGGCCATCGCGCCCATCGTCGCCGTGCCCACCACCGCGGGCACCGGGTCAGAGGTGGGCCGCGCCAGCGTCATCACCAATTCGCGGACCCATGTGAAAAAGATCATCTTTCACCCCAAGGTGCTGCCCGCCGTGGTGATCTGCGACCCCGAGCTGACCGTGGGCATGCCGCCCGCGATCACCGCGGGCACCGGCATGGACGCCTTCGCCCATTGCCTGGAGGCCTATTGCTCGCCGCATTACCACCCCATGAGCCAGGGCATCGCGCTGGAGGGGATGCGCCTGGTCCGGGAATATCTGCCGCGGGCCTACGCCGATGGCACCGACCTGGAAGCCCGCGCCCAGATGATGAGCGCCGCCGCGATGGGCGCCACCGCCTTTCAGAAGGGGCTGGGCGCGATCCACGCGCTGTCGCACCCGGTCGGCGCGATCTACAACACACACCACGGCACCACCAACGCCGTCGTCATGCCCGCCGTGCTGAAGATGAACCGCCCCGAGGTGGAGGCGCGTCTGGCCCGCGCCGCCGCCTACCTGGGCCTCGAGGGCGGGTTCGACGGGTTCTTTCAGTGGGTCATGGACCTGCGCCACGAGCTGTCGATCCCCCAGACGCTGGGCGCGCTGGGCGTGGGCCGTGACCGCATCGACGAAATGGTGCCGATGGCGCTGAGCGATCCCAGCTGCGGCGGCAATCCGGTCCCGCTGACGCGGGCCAACCTGCGCGCGCTGTTCGAGGAGACCATCGGCTAGGCTGGGGGCCGTCGCGTCCCCGCCCGCCGCGCGCCCCGTCGGTAGGAAACCGCGCCTTTGACGCCGTCCCGAGACAGCCCGGCGCCGGAGTCTCGGGATAGCCCGGATTTCGAGTATTTTCGCCAAGAAGAAGTCCGCGCGCGGGATGGCCTTTCTTCTTGGTGCAAATACTCATGCCCGGCTTGCGGAAAGAACATGCCAATGGCAATCGCGGGACCGGGGGCACCGGCGGGCAATTTTCCGGGGCGGATGCCGGAGGTGGCGGTGTGTCGTGATCTCTGCAATCAGGGTCCGAGCTCTGGGCGGCGGCCGAAGACTTTGACGGCGCGGCCGAATTCCGCCCTAATGCAGCGGGAGGGGTGCCCGGCGGCATCGCACAACAGGGAGACAACAACGATGAAGAACTTGCTTACAGCCGTGGCGGCGGTTGCGTTGATGGCCGGTGGCGCGCTGGCGGGCCCGGTCAAGGTCGGCATGATCACCACGCTTTCGGGCGGCGGCGCCGGGCTGGGCATCGACGTGCGCGACGGTTTCGAGCTGGCGCTCAAGCTGGCCGAGGGCAATGAGGTCGAGCTGATCGTGGAAGACGACCAGCGCAAGCCGGATGTGGCGGTGCAGCTGGCCGACAAGATGATCCAGTCCGAACAGGTCGACGTGCTGACCGGCATCATATGGTCCAATCTGGCGATGGCCGTGGTTCCGGCGGCGCTGGCGCAGGGCAAGATCTACCTGTCGCCCAACGCCGGCCCCTCGGCGCTGGCGGGGGCGCGCTGCGACAAGAACTACTTCAACGTGGCCTGGCAGAACGACAACCTGCACGAAGGTGCGGGCGCCTATGCCAACGAGGCGGGCTATCGGAACACCTTCGTCATGGCGCCGAACTACCCGGCCGGCAAGGATGCGATCACCGGTTTCAAGCGCAGCTTCGACGGCACCCCGGTGAACGAGGTCTATACCAAGCTGGGCCAGACCGACTATGCCGCCGAGATCGCGCAGATCCGCGACAGCGGCGCCGACAGCGTGTTCTTCTTCCTGCCCGGCGGCATGGGCATCTCCTTCATGAAGCAATACGCGCAATCGGGGGTGGAGATCCCGCTGATCGGGCCCGCCTTTTCCTTTGACCAGGGCATCCTGCAAGCCGTGGGCGACGCGGCGCTGGGGGTCAGGAACACCTCGCAATGGTCCAAGGATCTGGACAACGCGGCGAACAAGGCCTTCGTGGACGCATTTCAGGCCGAATACGGCCGCCTGCCGTCGCTTTACGCAAGCCAGGGCTACGATACCGCGAACCTGCTGCTTTCGGCGATGAAGAAGGCAGAGGTGAGCGATCAGGAGGCCTTCCGCGCCGCCCTGAAGGAGGCCGATTTCGACAGCACCCGGGGCGCGTTCAAGTTCGGGCCGAACAACCACCCGATCCAGAACATCTATGTGCGCGAGGTGATCCGCGAGGGCGATGTGCTGACCAACAAGATCATCGGCACGGCACTCGAAAATCACGGCGACGCCTACGCCGCCGATTGCAAGATCTAGCCCGGAGCTCGGGGTCGGGCCGCGCGCCCGCCCCGGACCCAAGCACGAAACGGACCCTCCATGTCGCTTGTCCTGCTGATCGAACAGGTCCTCAACGGCCTGCAATTCGGGCTGATGCTGTTTTTGATGGCGGCCGGTCTGACGCTGGTTTTCGGGGTGATGGGGCTGATCAACCTGGCGCATGGCTCGCTCTACATGGTGGGCGCCTTTGCCTGTGCGGCGGTGGCGACGGCGACGGGATCGTTCTGGCTGGGGCTTGCGGCGGCGCTGGCGGCGGCGGCACTGGCCGGAGCGCTGATCGAGATCGTGGTGATCCGGCGGCTCTATGCCCGCGACCACCTGGATCAGGTGCTGGCGACCTTCGCGCTGATCCTGATGTTTTCCGAAGGCATGCGCTGGCTGTTCGGATCCTTTCCGCTCTACCTCGACGTGCCGCCGTTGCTGGCGGGATCGGTCACGCTGCCGGGAGGCATTGAATATTCGCTCTACCGCCTGGCGATCATCGCGGCGGGGCTGCTGGTGGCGCTGGGGCTGTTCCTGCTGGTCGGCCGCACGCGGCTGGGCATCCGCATCCGCGCCGGAGAGGCCGACCGCGAGATGATCGCGGCGCTGGGGGTGGATATCGGCAAGCTCTATACTGTCGTCTTCGCGCTGGGCGCGGCGCTGGCGGGGCTGGCGGGCGCGCTGGTTGGCACGATACAGTCGGTGCAGGTCGGCATGGGCGAGCCGGTGCTGATCCTGGCCTTCGTGGTGATCGTGATCGGCGGCATCGGGTCGATCAAGGGCGCGCTGATCGGCGCGATCCTGGTGGGTCTGACCGATACGCTGGGGCGGGTGCTGCTGCCGGGGTTCTTCGGGCTGTTTATGGGACCTTCCGCCGCCACGTCGGTCGGGGCCTCGCTGGCGTCGATGTCGATCTACATCCTGATGGCGGCGGTGCTGGTGGTGCGGCCCAGCGGGCTGTTCGGAGCGCGGGCATGAGCCGGGGCGCGCTTGTCGACACGGGCCTTGCGCTGGGGCTGCTGGCGGTGCCGCTGGCGGCGCTGGCGCTGGATGCGCCCTTCATCATCACGCTGGCCACAAAGGCCGCGATCCTGGCGATGGCGGGCGTGGGGCTGAACCTGGCGCTGGGCTATGGCGGGCTTGTCAGCTTTGGCCATGCGGCGTTCTTCGGGCTGGGGGGCTACGCGGCGGGGATCATGGCGCATCACGCGCTGAACTATGTGCCGATGTTCGATTGGCCGACGACGTTCATGGGCAGCACGCAGATGCTGGCCATCTGGCCCCTCGCGATCGCGGTCTCGGCGCTGGCGGCGTTGCTGGTCGGGGCGCTGTCGTTGCGCACATCGGGCATCTTCTTCATCATGATCACCCTCGCCTTCGGGCAGATGTTCTACTATTTCGCCGTTTCCTGGCCCGCATACGGCGGCGAGGACGGGCTGCCGATCTATCTGCGCAACGGCTTTCCGGGCCTGAATACGCTGGACCCGATCACCTTTTTCGCCATCGCCTATGCGCTGCTGCTGGCCGTCCTGACGCTCAGCTGGCGGATCGTGGGGTCGCGGTTCGGGCTGGCGTTGCAGGCAGCGCGGCAGAATCGGCAGCGGTTGCAGGCGGTGGGCATCCGCCCCTTTCCCGTGCTGCTGACGGGTTTCGTGGTATCGGGCGCGATCACCGGGCTTGCGGGCGCGCTTTATGCCGATCTCAACCGGTTCGTCAGCCCCGCGATGCTCAGCTGGCACACCTCGGGGCAGATCCTGGTGCTGGTGATCCTGGGCGGGGTGGGGCGGCTGTTCGGGCCGGTGGCGGGCGCCGGTCTCTATATTTTTCTGGAACATGTCCTGGGCGGGGTCAGTCAGTATTGGCAGTTCCTGCTGGGGCTTTTGCTGCTGGGCGTGGTGCTGTTCGCGCGCGGCGGGGTGGTGGGGCTTCTGGCCGGGGAGCGGCGCGGTGGCTGAGCCGGTGTTGCGGATAGAGGGGCTGAGCAAGAGCTTCGGCGCGCTGAAGGCGACCGACGATGTGACGCTCGACCTGCGCCCGGGCGAGATCCACGCGCTGATCGGACCCAACGGCGCGGGCAAGTCCACTCTGATCAAGCAGATCGTCGGAGAGATCGCGCCGGACGCGGGGCGCGTCGTCTTTCGCGGCCGCGATCTGGCCGGTCTGGACGTGGCGGCGCGGGCACGGCTGGGCATGGCGCGCAGCTTTCAGGTGTCCTCGCTGGTGCCGGACCTCAGCGTGCTTGAGAACGCGATGCTCGCGGTGCAGGGGGCGTCGGGCGCCAGTTTCCGCTTTTTCCGTCGGGCGCTGGCGGATCCTGCGCTGACGGAGCGGGCGCATGCGCATCTGGAGGCTGCGGGTCTGTCGGGCCGCGAGGGCACGCGCGCCGACGCGCTGTCGCACGGCGAGCGCCGCAAGCTCGAAATCGCAATGGCGCTGGCGCTCAGGCCGCAGGCGTTCCTGCTGGATGAGCCGATGGCGGGCATGGGGTCGGAGGGCGCCGCGCAACTGGGCGACATGCTGGGCAGGCTGCGTCATCAGGCGCCGATCCTGCTGATCGAGCATGACATGGACGCCGTGTTCCGGTTGAGCGACAGGATCACCGTGCTGGTCTACGGGCGGGTGATCGCCACCGGCCGCGTGTCCGAGATCCGCGCCAACCCGCAGGTGCGCGCCGTCTACCTGGGGGCGGAATCATGAGCCGCCCCTTGTTGGAGGTCGAGGACATCACCGCCTTTTACGGCGCGTCGCAGGCGCTGTTCGGCGTGTCGCTGGTGGTGCGGCAGGGCGAGGCGCTGGCGCTGATGGGGCGCAACGGGATGGGCAAGACCACCACGATCGCCTGCATCATGCGCATGATGCAGGTGCGCAGCGGGGGGGTGCGCCTTGCCGGGCGCGATCTGCTGCGCCTGCCGTCGTTTCGCGCCGCGCGGCTGGGGCTGGGGCTGGTGCCCGAGGGGCGCCGTTGTTTCGCGGGGCTCAGCGTGCGAGAAAACCTGATCGCCGCCGCGCGGCCCGGTCCCTGGGACATGGCCGCCGTCTGCGATCTGTTTCCGCGCCTGAGCGAGCGCGCCGGGCAGCCCGCGCAGACGCTGTCGGGCGGCGAACAGCAGATGCTGACCATCGCGCGCGCGTTGATGACCAATCCGCGCCTGTTGCTGCTGGACGAGGCGACAGAGGGGCTGGCGCCCGTGGTGCGCCAGGAAATCTGGGCGGCGGTGCACCGGCTCAAACAAAGCGGCCTTTCGATCCTGCTGGTCGACAAATCCGTGGCCGAGCTGGGCCGCGTGGCCGATCGTTGCGTCATACTCGAACGCGGCCGCGATGTGTGGACCGGCACGCCCGGCGATCTGACCGCCGATCTGGCCACCGGCTATCTGGGGGTCTGACGATGCACGTGCCACCGAGACGGCAACAGCGCCCTATGGCACATGACATCGCCTCCCCCCCGGCCGGATGCCCGCGCGCGACGACAAGAACGGGATCCAAGTGCGACACCGGACGGGTTTTGACCGGGGCTTGAGCGAACGGACCGCCGCGCCGGGGTGCGAGGCGCGGGATTTCACCGTCCGGATCGCACAGGCGCCGCATAATGCCGTGTGGCGGTGAAGAAACCAGCGGCGGTCATGCGGACGACGGCGCGCGGACTGGCTGCTATATCTCTGGCAGGAAAAGATATTGTTCGAAACAGACCCCGCTTGGCCGCGGTGTCCCGCGTGCCTTGCCGCGGGGTTCCAGGCTATGATGCTGGCGGTGGTCAAGGTTGGATCGGGATCGGGTCATGCCGGAGATCCGGGCGACAGCCATTCCGACACGGCGCGTCCGTGGCGAAGGCCTCTCCGCCGGGCACGACGCCGGGGCACCACGGCGCGGCGCGTCTGCTGACGTGAACGTGAATAAAAAAAGACAAGGGCCGGAAACCCTTTCGGGACTGCGACGTTGGGTGGCCATAGCAAGTCGCAATTCAGCGCAAATATCACGTTAGGAGAACTACAATGAAACGCATCGTTCTTGCAGCAGCCACCGCACTGCCTCTCATGGCAGGCACCGCGTTTGCCTATACCGATGCTCCGGCCTCGATGGTCAGCTCTGTGAAAAACATGCTGGAAACCTCGGGCTTTGCGAATGTCGATGTCGAGACCCTGACCGACGCGCAGCTGTCCAGCATCTACATCACCAGCAACAGCGAAATGTCTCCGAACGAGAAGAAGAACCAGATCGAGTCGGCGCTGAAGCAGGATGCAAAAATGCGCGCGTCGGACAACGCCACGGTCGATTCCGTGCAGTTGATCCTGGATCGCATGGGCTACAAGGTCGATGCCTCCACGCTGACGCAGTCGCAGATCACCGAGATCTACATCGCCGCGAACAGCGATGGCATGGCTTCCGACCGCCGTCAGGCGATCGAAAGCGCGCTGCCCTCCGGGACCACGTCGACGATGGCCACTGATGCCGACATGAACTCGATGACCATGACGGTGCAGAACATCCTGGAGCGTCACGGCTTCACCCAGAAGGCCAGCGACCTGACCGACGCGCAGATCGCCGAGATCTACCTGGCGGCGACGTCGGGCCAGGGCAACAGCGACATCAAGCTGGGCATTGAATCGGCGCTGCAAAAGTAAGCGCCGCACCGGCAACAGGGGAAAGGGTCGCTTCGGCGACCCTTTTCGCGGTTCAGGCGGTCCGCGACACGGGGTAGCCCGCGAAGGTCTGCGCGCCCACGCTGATCAGGATCTTGCCGTCCGCCAGCTTTTTCAGGAACGTGCCCTGCACCGAGACGCAGGAGCCAAGCATTATTGTTTTCAACATGACAGATGCCTTTTGATGCCTTTGACGACCGAAGATACACGTAATTCGTGAATCACCTATAGCTTTGTGCACAAAGCCTCGTGAATGGTCATTTTTTTGCCACATACGAAACACGCGAATCACCGCGCGCGGTGCTCAGAGCCAATCGCGCAGGATCGGGATCAGCGGAAGGTCCGCGGGCGGCATCGGATAATCCCGCAGCGCGTTGGGCCGCACCCAGGCAAGCCGCTGGTTTTCCAGGCCTTTGGGGATTCCATCCCACTTCCGACAGGCAAAAAGCGGCATGAGCAGGTGGAAATCGTCATAGCTGTGCGATGCGAAGCAAAGCGGCGCGAGGCAGCTTTTCCAGGTGTCGATGCCCAGTTCCTCATGCAATTCGCGGATCAGCGCGGCTTCGGGCGTTTCGCCGGGTTCGACTTTGCCGCCGGGAAATTCCCACAAGCCAGCGAGCGATTTGCCCTCGGGGCGCCGGGTCAGCAGGACCCGCCCGTCGGCATCGATCAATGCGACCGCCGATACGAGCAGGGTTTTCAAGACCGATAGTCCGCGTTGATGGCGATGTAGCGGTCGGTCAGATCGCAGGTCCAGATCGTCGCCGCGCCGGACCCGAGGCCCAGGTCGATGCCGATCACAAGGTCCTCGCGCTTCATATAGGCCGCGCCGTCCTCTTCGCGGTAATCCGGGGCGACCCAGCCTTTTTCGGCCACCAGTATGTCGCCCAGACGGATGGCCAGCAGGTCGCGATCTGCCCTGGCGCCCGATTTTCCCACCGCCATGACGATGCGGCCCCAGTTGGGATCTTCGCCCGCGACGGCGGTTTTGACCAAGGGGGAATTTGCCGTGCTCAGCGCCACGCGCCGCGCGTCGGCGTCGCTGTCGGCGCCGGTCACCCGAACCTCGACGAATTTGGTCGCGCCTTCGCCGTCGCGCACGACCTGATGCGCCAGATCGGTCATCACCTGCCCGAGCGCTGCCGCGAATGCGCGGGCGGCGGGGCTGTCGGCCTCGGCGATTTGCGTGTTGCCCGCGCGGCCCGTGGCGGCCATCAGCAGGGTGTCGGAAGTCGAGGTATCGCTGTCCACCGTGATGCAGTTGAAGCTGCGATCCGTCAGATCGCGCACCATGTCCTGCAGCACCGGCTGCGCGATGGCGGCGTCGGTGAAGATATAGACGAGCATCGTCGCCATGTCGGGCGCGATCATCCCCGACCCCTTGGCGAAGCCCGCGATGGACACGCTCGTGCCGTCGAGCTCCACGCTTGCGGCGGCACCCTTGGGGAAGGTGTCGGTCGTCATGATGGCGCGGGCGGCGTCCCCGATCGCGTCGTCCGACAGACGGTCCGACAGGGTGTCCAGCGCGGCGGTGATACGCTCGAACCGCAACGGTTCCCCGATCACGCCGGTGGAGGAGGAAAAGACATGCGTGACGGGCAGGGACAGGCGTTCGGCCACGGCGCCGGTCACCGCGGCGACCGCTTCGGTGCCCGCGCCGCCGGTAAAGGCGTTGGCGTTGCCGGAATTGACGATGATGGCATAGCCCGCGTCATCGCCGTCGGGCAGCGCCGCCAGTTTCCGTTCGCAATCCACAACCGGGGCGGCGCGCGTCGAGGACCGGGTGAAGACCCCGGCAAGGCTCGCGCCCGCGCAAACCTCCGCCAGCATCACGTCGGTGCGCCCCGATGTGTAACGGACGCCCGCCGCCGCAGAGGCAAAGCGGACGCCGTCGATTTTCGGCAATTTCGGAAAACCACCCTTCGGGGCCAGGGGCGATACGGGAGACGCCGATTTCGACGCGGATTTCGCGGCCGGGGCCTCGGGGGTGGTCTTCGTCATTTGCGTTTCCAGATCTTACTTGTCCAGCAGGTCGGACTGGCTGATGGTGCCCGGCGCGATATCGGTTTCGGGCCGCGTTACATCCGCCGCTGCGGTGGCCTCTTGCATTATCGCCTGCGTTTCCTTCTGTGCCAATGCCTGTTCCAGCTGGTCGCGCACGGCGTCAAACGGGGGGGTTTCGGCGGTGCGGGTTTCGTTCAGCTTGACCACATGCCAGCCGAACTGGGTCTGCACGGGCGCGGAAATCGCGCCGGGCTTCATGCCTTCGACGGCGGCTTCGAACTCGGGCACCATCTGGCCCTTGCTGAACCAGCCCAGCTCTCCGCCGTTGGGGCCGGAGGGGCCGGTGGATTTTTCCTTGGCGAGCGTGGCGAAATCCGCGCCGCCTTCCAGATCCTTCACGATCTGCTTCGCCTCGTCCTCGGTCTTGACCAGGATGTGCGAGGCGTTCCACTCGGTCGTGGGCTCTGCGTTGGCGACCTGCTCGTCATAGGCGGCCTTCAGCTTTTCGTCGGTCAGCTTCTCGGCCAGCTTCTGTTGCAGCGCGGCGTCGGCCTTGAGGGCGCGAACCTCGTTCTCGACCGTCAGCTGGAGCCGCTTGCTGTCGGCGCCGGGCGTGGTGTCGATAAGCGCGGTCTGCTGGATCAGCTGATCCAGAAGCGCCTTGAACAGCACCTCGTCGGGCAGGGACTGGTACTGCTGGGGCAGGCGGTCGCGCAGGGCGATCATGTGGCCCAGCGTGATGTCGGTGCCGTTGACGGTCGCCATGACGGTGGCCGGGTCGGCGGAGGCTGTCTTGGCCGTATCGGTCTTGGCTGTAGCAGCGCTGTCGGCGCCGGCGCCGGCCTCGGGGGTCGGCGCGGGCGCGGTGGTGGCGGTGCTACTCTCCTGCGCGATGGCCGGGAAACCCAGCAGCAGCGCTGCGGACAGCGCGGTGAAGCGATTGGTCAAGATCATGGAGAACTCCTTGTTGCATCGCGGGCAGGGTGCCCTGAGCGATGGCCAGCCGAAACGGGCCAAGTTGACACTCAGAAAGCCGCCCCTTATGTGCCGGAGGGTCACAGAGGCGATTTTCTGTCTCGTAGCCGATCTATGCGGTCAAGCGAGCGGGGACAAGGCGCCGGGTGGCAAGAACCTTTCAGGTCGGCCTGAGCGGCGCATTATCGGAGAGCAGACAACCATGCTGGGACTGGGAACCATCGCGAAGAAGGTGTTCGGCACGACGAACGACCGCAAGGTAAAGTCCACGGCCCCCATTGTCGCGAAAATCAATGCGCTGGAGCCTGAATATCAAGCCCTGAGCGACGCCGGCCTGATCGAGAAGACAGAAGAATTCAAGCGGCGCGTCGCCGGGGGCGAAAGCCTCGACGACATCCTGCCCGAGGCATTCGCAAATTGCCGTGAAGGCGCGCATCGCGCCTTGGGGCTGCGGGCCTTCGACGTGCAGCTGATGGGCGGCATTTTCCTGCATCAGGGCAACATCGCCGAGATGAAGACGGGCGAGGGCAAGACGCTCGTTGCCACCTTCCCGGCCTATCTGAACGCGCTGACAGGGCGCGGCGTGCATATCGTCACCGTCAACGATTACCTCGCCCGCCGCGACGCGGAATGGATGAGCAAGGTCTATGGCGCGCTGGGGCTGACGACGGGCGTGGTCTATCCGCAGCAGCCCGACGGCGAAAAGAAAGACGCCTATGCCGCCGATGTGACCTATGCCACCAACAACGAGCTCGGGTTCGATTATCTGCGCGACAACATGCGCTCCTCTCTCGATGAGATGAACCAGCGCGATCATTTCTTCGCCATCGTCGACGAGGTCGATTCGATCCTGATCGACGAAGCGCGCACGCCGCTGATCATCTCGGGCCCGTCGCAGGACCGCAGCGAGCTTTACCAGACGGTGGACAAGCTGGTGCCTTCGGTTTCCGACGAGCATTTCACGCTGGACGAAAAGACGCGCAACGTCACCTACACCGACGAGGGCAACGAATTCATCGAGCAGGAATTGTCGCGCGCGGGCATCCTGCCCGAGGGGCAGTCGCTCTACGATCCCGAGTCGACGACGCTGGTGCACCATGTCACCCAGGCGCTGCGGGCCCACAAGCTGTTCAAGCGCGACAAGGACTACATCGTCCGCGACGATGAGGTCGTGCTGATCGACGAATTCACCGGGCGCATGATGTCCGGGCGCCGCCTGTCGGACGGCCTGCACCAGGCGATCGAGGCCAAGGAAGGCGTCAGCATCCAGCCCGAGAACGTCACGCTGGCCTCGGTCACCTTCCAGAACTACTTCCGCCTCTACGACAAGCTGGGCGGCATGACCGGCACCGCCTCGACCGAAGCCGAGGAATTCGAGGAAATCTACAAGCTGGGTGTGGTCGAAGTGCCCACCAACCGCCCCATCGCGCGCAAGGATGAGCACGATCAGGTCTACCGCACCGCGGGCGAGAAGATCGACGCCATCGTGCGCACGATCAAGGAAGCCAACGAAAAGGGGCAGCCGATCCTCGTCGGCACCACGTCGATCGACAAATCAGAATATCTGTCGGTCAAGCTGAAGGAGGCAGGCGTCCCGCATAACGTGCTGAACGCCCGTCAGCATGAACAGGAAGCCCAGATCGTCGCGGATGCGGGCAAGCTGGGCGCGGTCACCATCGCCACCAACATGGCCGGCCGCGGCACCGACATCAAACTTGGCGGCAACGTCGATTTCAAGGTGATGGAGGCGTTGGAAGCCGACCCGGACGCAAACCCCGACGAGGTGCGCAGCCGCATCGAGGCGGAGCACACCGCCGACGAGGAGGCCGTCAAGGCGGCCGGCGGGCTTTTCGTGCTGGCCACCGAACGCCACGAAAGCCGCCGTATCGATAACCAGCTGCGCGGCCGGTCCGGTCGTCAGGGGGATCCCGGCCGCTCCTCCTTCTTTCTGTCGCTGGATGACGATCTGATGCGCATCTTCGGCTCCGAGCGGCTGGACAAGGTGCTGTCCTCGCTGGGCATGAAGGAAGGCGAGGCGATCATTCACCCCTGGGTCAACAAATCGCTGGAAAAGGCGCAGGCCAAGGTCGAGGGGCGCAACTTCGACATTCGCAAGCAGCTGCTGAAATTCGACGATGTGATGAACGACCAGCGCAAGGCGATCTTCGGCCAGCGGCTGGAGATCATGCGTTCCGAGGATGTGAACGAGATCACGCGCGACATGCGCCATCAAGTGATCGACGATCTGGTCGACGCCCATATCCCGCAGAAGTCCTATGTCGATCAATGGGATGTGGACGGGCTGCAAGCGGCGCTCGCCGACAAGCTGGGCGTCGATGCGCCCATCCCCGCCTGGAGTGACGAAGACGGTGTGGACGACGCCGAGATTCGCGAGCGTCTGTACCAGATGTCCGACGATCTGATGCAGCAGAAGACCGAAAGCTTCGGCGAGGAGGCGATGCGCAATATCGAGAAACAGGTGTTGTTGCAGACCATCGACGCCAAGTGGCGCGAGCATCTGGTCACGCTGGAGCATCTGCGTTCGGTCGTGGGCTTCCGGGGATATGCGCAGCGCGACCCGCTGAGCGAATACAAGAACGAAAGCTTCCAGCTGTTCGAGGGCCTGCTTGACGGGCTGCGCGCCGATGTGACCGAAAAACTGTCCAAGGTGCGCCCGCTCAGCGAAGAAGAGCAACGCCAGATGCTGGCGCAGATCATGGATCAGCAAAAGGCGCTGGAAACCGCCGGTGACAAGGCCTCGGGCGAGGCGGCGCAGATGGCCACGGTATCCTCCGGGGCGGCCGCCGCGCGGGACGGCTTCGACGAAACCGACCGTTCCACCTGGGGCAACCCGGCGCGCAACGAGGCCTGCCCCTGCGGGTCGGGCAAGAAGTTCAAACATTGCCACGGCAGCCTCGCCTGAGGCTGCTGCAATTCTGCAACGCGTGCTCGGGGCGGCTTTTCACCGGCCCGGGATTCCGGCATAGTCCGCTCAATCGCGCCTCAGACGCGCCGGAGCAGAAATGTCGCTTTTCAGGTTCTTTTTCGCCCGTATTCTCGTCCTGACCGCTTTCGGTCTGGGCCTTGGCGCCCAGCTTTCGCTGGCGCAACAGGATACCCTGCCGCGGGACCCCGCGGGAACGCCCGTCAGCGCCCTGCCCCTGGCTCCGTTGGATTACGCCAAGGATTTCTCTGCCTCCGCGGCGCAGGACCGGACGGGGCAGTTGGCGGAGCCGACGCTCGATGCGTTCGGCCTGCCTTGCGCGCCCAAGTTCACCCTTGCCGCGCTGCGCGGGGCGATGGTCCGCATACGCCTGCTTTCGCCGTGTCACTCGGGCGAAGCCGTCACGCTGGTTCAGGGCGCGCTGACGCTTTCCGCCCGGATCGATTCCATCGGCAGTCTGGTACTGGACCTGCCCGCCTTGTCGGGACAGGTCGCGCTGCGGGTCGAATTC
This sequence comes from Brevirhabdus sp., assembly GCF_052826345.1. Lineage (NCBI taxonomy): Bacteria > Pseudomonadati > Pseudomonadota > Alphaproteobacteria > Rhodobacterales > Paracoccaceae > Brevirhabdus > Brevirhabdus sp. Next base: position 29,150 of record NZ_JBRBUA010000056.1, read on the forward strand.
GCCGACGGCAGCACCCTGCAAAAGTCGGTGCGTGTCAGCGACGTGGCTGAATTCGACCGTGTCGTCCTGCTGGCCTCCGACGACACCGGCCTTGCGCTGCATGTGCGCGAGCCCGCGCGCTTCAACGAGCAGCCGCGCCACATCTGGGCGGGCAATCCCAGAAGCCTGCAACAGACGCTGCGCGGCGACGGCGGCTCGATGCGACTGGTCGGCGGCACGGTGCCCCCGTTGCAGGTCTATTCCGTCCGCCGCGACGCCGGCACCGCCCGGTTGAGCCTGCAAGGCGACATCACCGCCGCCAACTGCGCGCGCCACTGGCCCGCCAGCGTGATTTCCGTGGTCGCGGGCAGCGCGCCCCGCCGCCGCGATTTCCGCCTGCATCCCGATTGCCGGGCGGCGGGCTCCCGTCTGCTGTTGAAGAACGCGCTGCCGGATCTGAAGATTGCCCGATATTGACCCGCTGCAATGGATGAGGACCGCACGCGCGGGGGGGCGGCACCTCGCGTTCGGGACGGCGCTGTTGTCGGCGGCGTGGCTGCCGGGTGCTGTGGCCGCGCAGGATGTGGTGCTGACCTCTCGGGACGGCTCGGTCGAGATCAGCGGCACGCTGCTGTCCTATGACGGGGCGTTCTACCGGGTGGATACCGTCTACGGCGCGCTGACGCTGGACGGGCAGGGGGTGATCTGCACCGGCGAGGGCTGCCCCGACCCCGATGCATTTGTCGCCGAGTTCTCGATCTCGGGGGCGGCGGCGGCGGGGCAGGTGGTGATGCCGGTCCTTCTGGAAGCCTTCGCCGCCGCGCGCGGCCTGTCGGTGGTGCGCGACATCACCGATGACCGCCGCTCAACCTTTCTGCTGCAAGATCCCGCCACCGGCCGGGAGCAAGCCGCGATCACGCTGACCCTCAGCGACGCCGATGAAGGTTTCGCCGATCTGATCGCGCAGGAGGCGGACCTGGCGATATCGGATCGCGAGATCACCAACGAAGAGGCCGAGGTCGCCGATGAGGCCGGACAGGGCGATCTGCGCAGGCCGGGCCGCGCCCGCGTGCTCGCGCTGGACGCGTTGGTGCCGGTCGTGGCACCCGACAACCCGCTGCGCCAGATCGATCTGGAAACGCTCGCGCGGGTTTTCGCGGGCGAGATCACGGATTGGGCGGACCTGGGCGGCGCACCCGGTCCGATCGCGCTGCATCTGACACAGCCCCGGACCGGGCTGCGCCAGTATTTCGACCGCCGGGTCCTGCAACGCGCGGTGGTGCGGCAGGTGGCCGGCGCGGTGGTGGAACACCCCGACGCGGCCGAACTGGTCGATGCGGTGGCCCGCGATCCGCGCGCCATAGGTATTTCCAGCTGGTCGGAGCTGGGCAATGCCGAGGCGCTGGCCCTTGCAGGCAGTTGCAATGCCGCGATCACACCCGGCGTCAGCGCGCTGAAAAGCGACGACTACCCGCTGACGCGCCCGATCCTGATTTACGCCCCGGCGCGGCGCCTGCCGTTGATGGCGCGCGAATTCCTGGCGTTCCTGAACCGTCCGGCGGCGCAGGTCATCATTGGCCGCGCCGGGTTCGTCAATCAGGAATTCGACAGGATCCCGCTGCGCCAGCAGGGCGACCGGCTGGCGAACGCTATCCTGAGCGCGGGCGACGAGGTGCGGCTGCCCGAGTTGAAGCGCCTGATAGACACGCTTTCGGGGGCGGAACGGCTTTCCGCGACCTTCCGCTTCGACGGCGGGTCCACTGCGCTGGACACCCAGTCGCAGGGCAACGTCGACCGCCTGGCGCGCGCGCTGGAGACCGGCGCCTTCGCAGGGCGCGAGGTCCTGTTCCTGGGCTTCAGCGACGGCAGCGGCCCCGCCAGTGCGAACAAGGCCATTTCGCTGCGCCGCGCCGAGGCCGCGCGCGCCGCGGTGCTGGAGCGCGCCCCGGATGCCGGGTCCATGGCCGTCAAGCTGAGCGTCGACGGCTTCGGCGAGGCGCAGCCGCTGGCCTGCGATGAAAACGCCTGGGGGCGGCGCGTGAACCGCCGGGTCGAGGTCTGGGTGCGCTGAGCGCGCGGGCTGCCGACGCAGGCGTGCGCGCGGGTCATCGGATCAGCCCCTCGCTGCGAAAACTGATTTCGCATTCGCGCCCGATCACCAGATGATCGTGCAGCGTTACCGACAGGGCCGTCAGCGCCTGCTGGATCTGCTGCGTCATCGTGATATCGGCCTGCGAGGGGGTGGGATCGCCCGACGGGTGGTTGTGCACCAGGATCAGCGCCGAGGCGTTGAGTTCCAGCGCGCGCTTGGCGACCTCGCGCGGGTAGACGGGAACATGATCCACAGTGCCGCGCGCCTGTTCCTCATCCGCGATCAGCACGTTCTTGCGGTCCAGAAAGAGGATGCGAAACTGTTCCGTCTCCCGGTGGGCCATGGTGGTGTGACAGAAATCCAGCAGCGCGTCCCAGCTGGACAGCACCGGACGGCCGATCACCCGCGCCCGCGCCAGCCGGTGCGCCGCGGCTTTCACCACCTTCAGGTGCAGCACCACCGCATCGCCCGCGCCCTTGACGGCCTTGAGCCGGGCAGGCGGGGCCGAAAGCACCGCGTTGATGTCGCCGAAACTGTCCAGCAGCTGCCGCGCCAGCGGTTTCATGTCCTGTCGGGGCACAGCGCCGAACAGGATCAGCTCCAGCAGCTCGTAATCGGGCATGGCCGCGCCGCCATCGGCCATGAAGCGCGCGCGCAGCCGCGCGCGGTGGTCGCGGATATAGCTGGGCAGCCGCCCCTCGGGGATTGCCACGGGGGCGGCTTCCTCGCTGGCAAAAAGCGAGGGCGCGGCATCGGAAAAGGAAAAGGGCCGGGACATGGTCCCGACCCTCGCGCAACAGTGTGAATCAAGGGTTAAGGCGTCAGCCCTTCATCTCATCCCAGAAGCGTTTCACCTTGCCGAAGAAGCTCGACCCTTCGGGGTTGTTGTTCTCGCTCAGCTCCGCGAATTCGCGCAGCAGCTCCTTTTGGCGGGCGGTCAGATTGACGGGCGTTTCCACGGCCAGTTCGATGAACATGTCACCGCGCTGGCCGCCGCGCAGGGCGGGCATGCCCTTGCCGCGCAGGCGCATCTGGCGGCCCGACTGGCTGCCCTCGGGGATCTTGACGCGGCTGCGGCCGCCGTCGATCGTGGGCACCTCGATTTCACCGCCCATGGCGGCGGTGCTCATGGCGACGGGGACGCGGCAGAAAAGGTTCTCGCTGTCGCGCTGGAACAGCCCGTGTTCCTTGACGTCGATGAAGATGTAGAGATCGCCCGACGGCCCGCCGCGCAGGCCCGCCTCGCCCTCTCCGCCCAGGCGGATACGCGTGCCGGTCTCCACCCCCGCGGGGATGTTGACGTTCAGCGCGCGCTCTTTCTCGACGCGCCCCGCGCCGCCGCAGTTGCGGCAGGGGGTCTTGATGATCTGGCCCATTCCGCCGCAGGTGGGACAGGTGCGCTCGACCGTGAAAAACCCCTGTTGCGCGCGAACCTTGCCCATACCCGAACAGGTCGGGCAGGTGGTCGGTTCGGCGCCGCCCTCGGCCCCGGTGCCCGAGCAGACCTCGCACTGAACCGAGGTGGGCACGTTGATCGTCTTCTGCGCGCCGGCGAAGGCTTCTTCGAGCGTGACGCGCATGTTGTAGCGCAGATCCGAGCCGCGGGTGGCGCGGGGCTGCCCGCCGCCGCCGCCGCGCTGTCCTGCAAAATCGCCGAACAGATCGTCGAAGACGTCGGAAAAGGCGCTGGCGAAATCGCCGCCGCCGTAGGCCCGCTGTCCGCCGCGCGCGCCCGCGCTGGCGCCGGTGCCCCCTTCGAAGGCGGCATGGCCGAAACGGTCGTAGGCGGCTTTCTTCTCCGGGTCCTTGAGCGCGTCGTAAGCCTCGTTGACCTCTTTGAACTTCGCCTCGGAATCGGATTTGCCCGCGTTGCGGTCGGGATGATGCTCTTTCGCCTTTTGGCGATACGCCTTCTTGATATCGGCGTCCGACGCCCCGCGAGCGACTCCAAGGACATCGTAGTAGTCGCGTTTTGCCATCGTGGCTTCCCCTCAAACACGAAGACCGGCCCCGAAAACAGGGCCGGCCTCGGGGTTAGGATTGACGGATCAAGCCCGCTTGTTGTCGTCCAGATCCTCGAAGTCGGCATCGACGATGTCGTCGTCGGCACTTTGGCCGCCGCCGGTTTCGTCCGCCTCGGCGGATTCGCCCTCGCCCTGCTCGGCCTGCGCCTTGTAAATCGCCTCGCCCAGCTTCATCGCAGCTTCGGTCACGTTCTGGATGCCCGACTTGATCTTCGACGCGTCGTCGGTCTCAAGCTGGTCCTTCAGCGCCGCGATGGCCAGTTCGATCGCCTCGACGGTGGTCGGGTCGACCTTGTCGGAGTGCTCCTCAACCGATTTCTCGGTGGAGTGGATCAGGCTTTCGGCCTGGTTGCGCGCTTCGACCAGTTCGCGGCGTTCCTTGTCGGCATCCGCGTTGGCCTCGGCCTCCTTGACCATCTTTTCGATCTCGTCGTCGGACAGGCCGCCCGATGCCTGGATCGTGATCTTCTGCTCCTTGCCGGTGCCCTTGTCCTTGGCCGACACGGACACGATGCCGTTGGCGTCGATGTCGAAGGTCACCTCGATCTGGGGCATGCCGCGCGGCGCGGGGGGGATGTTCTCCAGGTTGAACTGGCCGAGCATCTTGTTGTCCGCAGCCATCTCGCGCTCGCCCTGGAACACCCGGATCGTCACGGCGTTCTGGTTGTCCTCGGCGGTCGAGAAGACCTGGCTCTTCTTGGTCGGGATCGTGGTGTTGCGGTCGATCAGCCGGGTGAACACGCCGCCCAGCGTCTCGATGCCAAGGCTCAGCGGCGTCACATCGAGCAGCACCACATCCTTGACGTCGCCTTGCAGCACGCCGGCCTGAATGGCGGCGCCCATCGCGACGACCTCATCGGGGTTCACGCCCTTGTTGGGCTCTTTCCCGAAGAACTTCGTCACTTCTTCGACGACCTTGGGCATACGGGTCATGCCGCCGACCAACACGATCTCGTCGATGTCGGAGGTCGAAAGGCCCGCATCCTTCAGAGCGTCCTTGCAGGGTTTGATCGACTGCTTGATCAGATCGCCCACCAGGCTTTCCAGCTTGGCGCGCGTCAGCTTCATCACCAGGTGCAGCGGCTGGCCGCCCTTGGGGTCCATCGAGATGAACGGCTGATTGATCTCGGTCTGCGAGGAGGACGACAGTTCGATCTTGGCCTTTTCGGCAGCTTCCTTCAGCCGCTGCAGCGCCATCTTGTCCTTCGTCAGGTCGACGCCGTTCTCCTTCTTGAATTCGTCCGCCAGGTAGTTGACGATCCGCATGTCGAAATCTTCGCCACCCAGGAAGGTGTCGCCGTTCGTCGACTTGACCTCGAACAGGCCGTCGTCGATTTCAAGAATCGTGATGTCGAACGTACCGCCGCCGAGGTCATAGACCGCGATCGTCTTGGTCTCCTTGCGATCGAGGCCATAGGCCAGCGCGGCCGCGGTCGGCTCGTTGATGATGCGCAGCACCTCGAGGCCCGCGATCTTGCCGGCGTCCTTGGTCGCCTGACGCTGGGCGTCGTTGAAGTAGGCGGGCACGGTGATGACGGCCTGGGCGACGTCCTCGCCCAGATAGGATTCGGCCGTTTCCTTCATCTTCTGGAGGATCAGCGCCGACACCTGCGCGGGGGAGAACTTCTCGCCGTGGACCTTGACCCAGGCATCGCCATTGCCGCCGTCCACGACCTCATAGGGCAGGTTCTTCTTGTCCTTGGCGATATCGGGATCGTCGAAGCGACGGCCGATCAGGCGCTTGACGGCGAAGACGGTGTTGTCGGGGTTGGTCACGGCCTGCCGTTTGGCGGGCTGGCCGACCAGTCGTTCGTCGTCGGTGTAGCCGACGATGGAGGGCGTCGTGCGTGCCCCTTCGGAGTTTTTGATTACCCGCGGCTGTGCGCCGTCCATGATCGCGACGCAGGAGTTCGTCGTACCCAGGTCAATTCCAATGACTTTAGCCATGTTTGCTCAGTCCTCTCTTTGGCGATGTTGAGGGGCCAAGGCCCATTCCGGCACCAAGGCCCCAATCCCAAGATCGAGGCCTCTGGCCCCGATCACTTTCCGGTGGGTATATATGTGGGCGGTATAGGCCCTGCAAGCCGCCGGACGCAGGGAAGCTCAGGAAAAATCGGTCAGCGGGGCGCACATGATACACAGCACGGCCACACCCGGCCTCATCCTACGCGAATTCAAGATATATGAACGCTTTCTCGATGTTGAAGGCCAGCGGGCCATGGTCGCCGACCTGCGCGAGGTGGCCCGGCGGGCGCCGTTCTTCTCGCCCCAGACGCCCTATGGCAAGCCGATGTCGGTGCGCATGACCTCGGCCGGTACGGCGGGCTGGTTCGCCGACAAGAGCGGATACCGCTACACCGACACACATCCGCAGGGCACGCCCTGGCCGCCCATTCCGTCGCGCGTCCTCGACGTGTGGCGGACGGTGTCGGGGGTGGCGCGCGCGCCCGACTGCTGCCTGATCAATTATTACGGCGAAGGCGCGCGCATGGGCATGCATCAGGACAAGGACGAGGCCGATTTCGAATTTCCCGTGGTCTCGATCTCCTTGGGCGACGAGGGGCTTTTTCGCATCGGCAACACCACGCGCGGCGGCAAGACGCAATCGCTTTGGTTGCGCTCGGGCGACGTGGTGGTGATGGGCGGCGCGGCACGTCTGACCTATCACGGGGTGGACCGGATCAGGTTCGGCTCCTCCCCGCTGCTGGAACAGGGCGGGCGCATCAACGTCACGCTGCGCGTCGTGCGCTGAGGCGCCCGTGGTGGGGGTCGCAGGCGGCCTAGCGCCCCGCCTTCCAGCTGAGCGAGGCGTGTCTGCGGGTGAAGAATTCGATCATCAGGCCCAGCATCAGAAACGTCAGCGAGAAATATACGGGATAGAGCGCGCTGGTCTTGTGCGGAAAATAGTTGATGAACACATGCCCGCGCGCCTGGTCTATGGTGTGAAACAGCGGGTTCCACGAAAACATGCTGAGCATCGTCGGCGGCAGCGCGTTCGCCACGAACATCTTGCCCGACGCGATCATGTTCGCGCGCTGGTAGATCGTCTTGATCAGTCCGAAGGCATTGGGCGCCCAGGGGCTGAGCGCCATGAACACCAGCCCGATCGCGCAGCCCGAAAACCAGGCCAGCAGCATCATGCCGAAAGCCGCCGCCGGATCCTCGATCACCACGGGTTTGACGGCGACGTGGTACATGAACAGGATCAGAAAGATCGTCAGCACCTGCGTGTAAAGCGACCCCAGCGCCGCGCCGGTGATCGACACGACCGTGTTCATCGGCCCGTGCATCATCATCGCAGAGGTCGGGCCCTCCGCGCTGGCCACCGCCCCCAGCGCCTTCGTATGCGTCAGGAACAGGAAAACGCCGCTCAGCATGAACAGCAGGAAATCCCCTCGCAGCGGCACGGATTTCAGCCCCATGACGGAAAACATGAACTGAAACGCCAGCACGAAGGCGATCGTCGTCGCCACGTTCAACAGCAACCCGTAAAGCGCGTTGCTGTGGCCCTTGCGCTGTTCGCGTACCGCGGCCTCGAAGATCAGGGTCAGCGTGACAAAGGCCGACCCGATCAGCGTTTTTGGTCGTCCCGTGGTAAACATCGCTTTTGCCTGTTCCCCTAATGACGTTGTGCCGTCGTGATCCCCGGTCATTCACCTGCCGGAGTTCGGATGCGGAACTTGCCGTTTCCACATGCGCGCACCATAAGAGAACAACAGAAATTTTTCAATATTGTGGCCGTTTGAGGGCCATCGCGGGATCGGAGCGGATTATGGTATATCAGAATATGATCGAGGTCTTTCGCAAGCTGGCATTGGAGGCGGGTGAAAAAATCATGGAGATCTACCGATCGGACGATTTCGAGGTGCGCGCCAAATCCGACGACAGCCCGGTGACCGCCGCCGATGAGGCCGCCGACGCGATCATCTCCGCCGGTCTGCGCGAGGCCTTTCCCGATGTCCTGATCGTCACCGAGGAACAGGCCGCCACGCATGAGCAAACCGACAGCTCCTTCTTCATCGTTGACCCGCTGGACGGCACCAAGGAATTCGTGAACCGTCGCGGCGATTTCACCGTGAATATCGCCTTCGTCAAGGACGGGCTGCCGGTGCGGGGCGTGGTCTACGCCCCGGCGCGCGAGCGGCTGTTCTACACGCTCGCCGACGGCTCCTCCGTCGAGGAGCAGGGGCCCTTCACCGAAGCGCGCGGCACGTTGACCCCGCTGCGCGTGGCAGAGCCGGACAACACTGCGCTGATGGTGGTGGCCTCGAAAAGCCACCGCGACCAGTCGACCGACGATTACATCGGGAAATACGCGGTGAAGGACAGCAAAAGCGCCGGGTCGTCGCTGAAATTCTGCCTTGTCGCCAGCGGAGAGGCCGATCTCTACCCCCGCCTGGGCCGCACGATGGAATGGGACACCGCCGCGGGTCACGCGGTGTTGCTGGGCGCGGGCGGGCAGGTGGTGCGCTTCGACGATCACACGCCGCTGATCTATGGCAAGGCGGCCTATGCCAACCCGTTCTTCATCGCCCATGCGCCGGGTGTCGAGCTGAAGGAAGCCTGAGCCATGCCGGTGCTGATCGTCATTCCCGCGCGCTATGCCTCGTCGCGCTATCCGGGCAAGCCGCTGGTGGCGCTGCGCGGGGCGGGCGGCGCGGCGCGGACGCTGATCCGGCGGTCCTGGGATGCCGCGATGGGTGTGGCGGGCGTGGACCGGGTGGTCGTGGCCACCGACGACGACCGCATCCGCGACGCGGCACAGGGCTTCGGCGCCGAGGTGGTGATGACCTCGCCCGATTGCGCGAACGGCACCGAACGCTGTGCGCAGGCCCATGCGGTGCTGGGGGGCGGCTATGACATCGTGGTGAACCTGCAAGGCGACGCCCCCCTGACGCCCGCGTGGTTCGTCGAGGATCTGATCGCCGCGATGCACGGCGATGCGGACGCGGCGCTGGCCACGCCGGTTTTGCGCTGCGACGGCCGGGCGCTGAACGGGTTTCTGCAAGACCGCAAGGCGGGCCGCGTCGGCGGAACCACGGCGGTGTTCGACAGCCGCGGGCGGGCCCTCTATTTCTCGAAGGAGGTCATCCCCTTCACCGCCGATACCTATGACGCCATGGCCCCCACGCCGGTCTACCATCACGTCGGGGTCTATGCCTACCGGCCCGCCGCGCTGGAAGCCTATGCAAGCTGGGCCCCCGGCCCGCTGGAGGCACTGGAAGGGCTGGAGCAGCTGCGTTTCCTCGAACAGGGTCGCCCGGTGCTCTGTGTCGAGGTGGACGCGCGCGGACGCCAGTTCTGGGAGCTGAACAACCCCCAGGACGTGCCGAGGATAGAGGCGATGATGGCCGAGCAGAACATGCCATGACCGGCCCGGGGCCCGCATCCGGGCCCGCGGCCGGGCCCCAGCGGCGCGATGGCGGCGCGAAAGGCGCGCCCGCGGCCGCCGATGCCGATGCCGACCGCGCCACGGCGCCGCTGACGGCCAGCGTGGTCGTCGTCAGCCAGGGTCGGCCGGATCTGCTGTGCCGCTGCATCACGGGGCTGAAGACGCTCTTTCACCGCCCGTTCGAGGTCATCGTGGTTGCCGACGCGGCGGGGCTGCGCGCCCTGGCGGCCCGCGATCTGTTGAAGGGCACCAAGCACCGCGAATTCGACCGGCCGAACATCTCCGCCGCGCGCAACATCGGCATCGCGCTTTCGGCAGGCCACGTCATCGCGTTCATCGACGACGATGCCGTGCCCGAGCCGACCTGGCTGGAACGGCTGGTCGCGCCATTCGCGAACGGGGCGGTCGCGGCGGCGGGGGGCTTCGTGCTGGGGCGCAACGGCATCAGCTGGCAGTGGCGGGCGCGGCGGGTCGACGGCACCGGGCAGGCCCGCTGTTTCACCGTCCCCGAGGATCGCACCACCCTGCACGCCGCCACCCCAGGCGATGCGGTCAAGCTGGAGGGCACCAACTGCGCCTTTCGCGCCGATGTGCTGCGCGCCATGGGCGGCTTTGACGAGGCGATCCACTTCTACCTCGATGAAACCGAGCTGTGCTACCGGCTGGCGCAGGCGGGGCACACCGTCGCGATCGTGCCGGGGGCGGTGGTGCATCACGGCTTTGCCGCCAGTGCCCGGCGCACCGCCGACCGCGTGCCAAGAACGCTGTTCGACATCGGCGCCAGCGCGGCGGTTTATCTGCAACGACACAACGGGGGCCGCACGCTCGCCGCGCTGGCGCGTCTGCGGGCGGAACAGCGTGCCCGGCTCGATGCGCTCGCCGCGGCGGGCCGGCTCCCCTCGGCGGAGCGTTACCGTCTGCTCGAGACGCTTGAACGCGGCATCGCCGAGGGCATGAAGCGCCCGGCCGCACTGGCGACATTCCGCGACGAGGCCCCGCCGTTGCTGCCCTTCGCGGCCCATGGCGATCCGGCGCGCAGCCGCGTGATTAGCGGGCGCGGCTGGCGGCGCGATTCCCTTTC
>NZ_JBRBUA010000057.1:0-8470 GCF_052826345.1 Brevirhabdus sp.
CAGGAAGTAGTAGAGCATTCCCAGAAAGCCGGAGGTCAGGAAGAAGGCGACGGCATTGTGCCCGTACCACCATTGCGTCATCGCATCCTGCACGCCGGAAAAGGCGGAATAGCTCTTGGCGGCGCCGAAGGAGACGGGGACGGCCATGTTGTTGACGATATGCAGCACCGCGACGACCAGGATGAAGGCCATGTAGTACCAGTTGGCGACGTAGATATGCGGCTCGTTCCGGCGCGCCAGGGTGCGGATGTAAAGCACGAAGTAGACCGCCAGCACGATCACCAGCCAGATGTCGGCGTACCACTCCGGTTCCGCGTATTCCTTGGACTGGGTGACGCCCATCAGATAGCCCGTCGCGGCGACGAGGCAGAACAGGTTGTAGCCCAGCAGCACGAACCAGGGGGAGACGTGACCGGCGAGCCGCGCGCGGCTGGTGCGCTGCATGATGTGAAAGGACGTGGCGATCAGCGCGTTGCCACCGAACCCGAAGATCACGCCCGAGGTATGGACCGGGCGGATGCGCCCGAAGCTGGACCAGGCGGCGTCGAACCGCAGGTCGGGCCAGGCAAGCTGCGCCGCGACCCAGACCCCCACGCCCATGCCCGCGACCGCCCAGGCCAGCGCGAGCAGCAGCCCGACCTTGGTGGGGTCGTCGTAGTAATGCGCCGCGCGGTCTTCCGTCGGCTCCGGCTCGTAGAGCGCCCGGCCCACAGCGAAGAACAGCGCCGTGGCGACGATCAGGATGAGCCAGCCATGCGCCCCCATCGGGTCGTTCCGCCCGGCCGCCGCCATGGCGAGTCCCGCCAGGGCGACCGCGGCCGACAGGGTCATGGCGCCCTGTCGTTCTCCTCGGGTCAGGCGCGTCATCATTTCGGGGTCTCCTTATGTGTGCGAAGCGGTGTGTCGTCACCATGCAGGATGCGCTCGGCGTCACCTGCGAGGTCGTCGTATTGGCGGCTGCGGAGGCTCCAGAAGAAGGCGCCGAGGCCGATGGCCCCCATGGTCAGGGTGACCGGGATCAGCAGATAGAGGATGGTCATGTCGGCACGCCCCGCGGGCTGACATCGCGGGCCGCGGCGGACCCCGGCGTCGTGGCCAGGGCAATCGAGGCGGTAGGGGCGGCCGGCAGGGCAGTCTCCGCGCGCCGGTTCAGGCGCAGCGAATTCGCCACCACCGCGACCGAAGACGCCGACATGGCGAGCGCGGCGATCAGCGGCGTGACGAGGCCTGCGACCGCCAGCGGCACGGCGATGCAGTTGTAGGCGAGGGCGAGGGCGAAATTCTGGCGCACGATGCGCCCCGTGCGCCGCGCGATGCCGACGGCCATCGGCACGGCGCGCAGGTCGTCGCGCAGGAACACCAGATCGGCGGCGGCGCGGCCCGCCTCCGAGGCCGAGGCGGGCGACATCGAGACATGCGCCGTGGCCAGCGCCGCGGTATCGTTGAGGCCGTCGCCGACCATCAGAACCCGGATGCCGCGCTCGCGCAGCGCCTCGAGCCGCGCGATCTTGTCAGCCGGACTCATCCCCGAACCGGCACCGTCGAGATCCAGCCGCGCCTCGATCCGGGCCACGGCGGGGGCCGCGTCGCCCGACAGGATTTCGCCGCGCAGCTTCATCCGGGCAAGGGCGTCCACCGCGTCGACGGCGCCCGGCCGCAGGGTCTCCTCCAGGGCGAAACGCAGCATCACGCCCCCCTCGAAGGCAAAGGCGGGTCCGCTGCCCGGCGACGGTCCGGCAGCGATCCCGGCCACCCAGGATGCCCGGCCCAGCCGTGCCCGCCGCCCGCCGATCACGCCTTCGATGCCGAAGCCGGGATGCTCGGCGATGTCGGCGGGGGGCGTGACCGGGGCGGCAAGGCGCGCGGCGATGCACCGCGCCGCCGGATGCGCCGAGCGTGCCGCCAGGGCGGCGGCGGCGGCTGCCTGGGCGGGGTTCATCCGGGGCAGGCTGCGCAGGCACGGCCTTGCGGTGGTCAGCGTGCCGGTCTTGTCCCAGGCGACGCGGTCGGCGTCGGCCAGCCGTTCCAGCGCCGACCCGTCCTTCATCACGATGCCTTCGGCCATCAGCCGGCCGGCCGCGACCACATGCGCCGTCGGCACGGCCAGAGCCAGCGCGCAGGGGCAGGTCACGATCAGAACGCTGATCGCCACGAAGGCGGCGCGCTGCCAGTCGCCGGTCGCCGCCATCCAGCCCACGAAGGTCATCAGCGCCAGAAGATGGATCAGCGGCGCATAGAGCCGCGCCGCACGGTCGGCGACGCGGACATAGCGCCCGCGGCCTTCCTCGGCCGTGGCCAGCATCGCCATCATCCGGGCCAGGAAACTGGCGCTGACGGGACGCAGGACGCGCGCATCGACAGGCCCGGTCAGGTTCATCGCCCCGGCCTCGACCTCGGCACCCACGCCCACGGCGACGGGCGTGGATTCGCCCGTCACCAGGGCCCGGTCCAGATCGGTCGCGCCGGATATGATCCGCACGTCGACGGGGATGCGCTCTCCGGCCGCGATCCTCAGGACCATGCCGGGCGCGACCGTTTCGACGGGGATGTCTTGCAGATCGCCCGCATCGCCGATCCGCACCGCCCTGCGCACGGCAAGCCGCGCAAGCCCCGTCATCGCGCTGCGGGCCCGCGCGCGCATCCGGTGGTCGAGATAGCGGCCGATCAGCAGGAAGAAGGTCAGCGTCACCGCCGCGTCGAAGAACACATCCTCGCCGCCGCGCGCCGTCTCGATCAGGCTCAGTCCCGTCGCCAGCGCGATGGCCAGCGCGATGGGAACGTCCATGTTCATGCGTCCGCGCCGCAGCGCCCGCAAGGCCGAGCCGAAGAAGAAGCGCCCCGCATAGGCCACGACCGGCACGGCGATCACCGCCGACATCAGGTGGAAGCTGTTTCGCGTCGCGCCGCCGGCCCCGGACCAGACCGCCACCGAAAGCAACATGACGTTCATCGCGCCGAACCCGGCCACGGCCATGGCGCGCAGCAATGCCTGCGCGATCTCGTCGCGATCCTCGACCGACAGATCGGCGGCGTCTATGGGCGTGGCGGGATGGCCGATCCGGTCCAGATCGGCCAGCACGCCGTCGCGCAGGCGCCGCAGCCCCTCCGATCCCGGCGCGGGGACCACGGTGATCCGGCGCAGCGTCAGATTGGCACGCACCTGCGCCACATCCGCCCGCGCGCCGAGCGCCTTCTCGATCGCCGCCACGCAGCCCCCGCACCGGATCGTCGGCGCGGACAATGTGAACGCTTCGGGGTGCGGGCTGATGGCGGCGGCTGCGGGCATCCGGGGACCTTGGGTTCTGTTTCCCGACCCCTACCGCCGCGGCGACCCGGTATTCTTGATCCAGATCAATTCCCGACGGGATTGATTGCCTAACCTGCCCCGCATGTCATTTCGCCGCAGGAGGCGCACGGGTGCAACCGTCACACATCACCGGCCCGCTGCGCGGTCGTACCTCGGTACGGTACGCGCTGCTGATTGCGCGGCAGGAACAGATCTGCCGCGACCTGGAAACGCTGGCCGACCAGCTGCCGCACGCGGTCGATACGCTGGCGGCCCGAAGACTGGCGGATGCGCTGCATCCGGTATTGCGCGCCTGTCAGGATCTGGAGGAAACCCACGTCTTTCCCGCGATACTGCACCGCGACGCAGCCATCGCCCCGACGCTTGCCCGCCTCAGGGCCGAGCATGTGGAGGACGAGGATCACGCCGCCGTCGTGGCCGAAACGATCCTGTGTTTCCTCAGCGCGCCGCGGCACGCGGATGCCGATCGACTGGGTTATCTGATACGCGGGCTTTTCCAGCCGCTGCTGCGGCACACGGCCTTCGACCGGGACATCATCCTGCCGCTCTTTCGTCGGACCGAGCGCGCAGAAGCCTAGGCGGCGTTCGCGGCGACGTCTTTAAGCCTGTCCAGGTCGGTCACGCCGATGTGGCGCGCCTTTTCGATTTCGATGATGCCGTCCTTGCGCAACCGGGTCAGCTGGCGGCTGACCGTTTCCACCGTGAGGCCGAGGAAATCGGCGATGTCGGAGCGCCCGAGAGGCAGACCGAAGGTCGTCGAATAGCCCTCGACCTGCGGATGCAGGTGCCGCGAGAGCATCAGGAGGAAGGATGCCACCTTCTCGGCCGCGCTCTTGCGGCCGAGCGTCATCATCCAGTCGCGCGCATCGTCGAGCTGGCGCAGGGCCTGACGGTGCAGGCGGTTTTCCAGCGCGCCCGAGCCTGCCATCATCGTCTCGAGCGCATCGCGCGGGAAAGAGCACAGCCGCACATCCGTCGCCGCCTCGACCAGCACATCGCTTTCCCCGCCGAAGGGACGGCCGATGAAATCGGGCGCGAACTGCAACTCGACCACCTGCTGGCGCCCGTCCGGCAGCAGCTTCGACAGCTTCACGACGCCGCTGAGGATGTTGGAGCAGTGATCGCCGCGTTCGCCGGCGGCCACAAGGGTGGTGCCCGCGTCGTATTCATGCCTGCTGCTGATCCGGCCCAGCCGCAAAAGCTCCCGCGCATCGAGCGCGCCGCAAATGCCGCGATGCCGCGCCTCGCAGGCACGACAAAGCACCGGGACCTCCGCACTGTGGATATCGATACGCATGGGATAAGCTTATCCTGTTGATATGGTTAGTAAAGCTCCAACTGGAACGCGCGCGCCGAAACGGCAGAAGTAAATTTGCATTTTATTGACCTGGATCAAAGGGCGGCGTCCCGAGTGATCTACACCGGGGGGGCATCCGCAGCAATCCAAGAAGAAGTGTTATGGTAATTAATACGAGTACCACCCCGCGCGGGTCCTGCGGCAATGACGCCGACGGTTTCGCCCGGGGGTGCAAAGCGCGGTGTTGCAAATGCGGACAGCCCCTGTCCCAGCCGTCACCCCAAAGGGTGGCGGCACTTCACGCAACTCAGCCGTCGGGAGGCGAAGATGAGAACCCATCGGACAAGGCATGAATCCAGCGCAAACCCCCTGGCCACGACCCGCCGCGGGCTGCTTGCCGGGGCCGCTTTCGCGGGCGCGGCGGCGTTGAGCGGCGGCGTGGCGCAGGCCTTTCCCGCCGCCAGGCTGCGGCCCCGCGCGCAACAGCGCGGCGCGCAGCCGCTGCCGGTCCAGGCCGAGGCGATCGCGCGGGCGGAACCGGCGGATCTGTCCGGTCTGCAACGGGTCCGCCAGCATCTTGTGCCGCCACCCGGCGCGCCCGAACACAGGCAGATCGCCGACGGCCCGCCGAAAATCGTCGAGGTCGAGATGACCTGCCGCGAGCGGCTGATGGTGGTCGATGAGGATACCGGCGCCAGCATCTGGGCGCTGACCTACAACGGCTCCGTCCCCGGGCCGCTCATCATCGTGCACGAAGGCGATTACGTCGAGTTGACCCTGCGAAACCACGTCACGAGCATGCTGGATCACAACATCGATTTCCACGCCTCGACGGGGGCGCTCGGCGGCGGCGCCCTGACCCACATCTATCCCGGCGAAGAGACGGTGCTGCGCTGGAAGGCGACGAAACCCGGCTGCTTTACCTATCACTGCGCGCCGGGCGGCGCGATGATCCCCTATCACGTCTGCCACGGCATGAACGGCGCGGTCATGGTGCTACCGCGCGACGGGCTGAAGGATGGCGCGGGAAACCCGCTGCGCTATGATCAGATCGCCTATATAGGCGAGCAGGATTATTATCTGCCACGGCAGGAGAACGGCGATTTCGTGCAATATGCCACGGCGGGCGAGGATTATGCCGACAGCCTGGAGGCGATGCGGTCGCTGACGCCCACGCATTCGGTCTTCAACGGCGCGGTGGGCGCTCTCACCGGGCGCGGCGCGATCAGGTCGGAGGTCGGCAAGACGGTGCTGATGATCCATAACCAGGCCAATCGCGACAGCCGACCGCATCTGATCGGCGCGCATGGCAATCACGTCTGGGAGACCGGATCCTTCAGCGATCCGCCGCTGAGCGGGCTGGAAACCTGGCTTTGCCGGGGCGGATCGGCCATGGCGGCGCTTTACACGTTCGAGCAGCCGGGGCTCTACGCCTACGTCAACCATAACCTGATCGAGGCCGCCTTGCTGGGGGCCGTGGGCCATTTCGTCGTCGACGGCGAATGGGACAACCATCTGATGGAACAGCTCGTCCCGCCCCGCGCGATCGAGACATAATCGGGCGGCGCGGCCGCCTCCCCCCCCGCGCGCGCGCCGCGCGGGCCGCAGGGTTCAGGGCAAGGGCGAGACGCCGATGACGAGCGGGTGCAGCATCACCAGCGCGACGAAGCCACCCGCCCCCGCGATCAGCCGGATCCCCACGCCGGCGATCGAGACCGGACGCGGGATGACGGGGCCGGATCGGACCGCCGCGCGCAGGGCGGTCCAGCGATCCGACCCCATCTCGCGCTGCTTTCGCCGGTCGAGCAGGCGCCTTCCCGCGATGGCGAAACCCGCGAAGATGCCAAAAAGCAGTACATGCGCCAGATCGCCATTGGGCACCATATGGCTCGCGGCCCACAGCGCCAGCGCGTCCAGCAGCGGATGACGCAGCCAGCGCACGATGCCCGGCCGTGCGGGATCGAACCCGCGCGCGCCGCCGCCGAAGGAAAAGGGATTGGGACGCGCGATGGCAAAGGCCGCGATCAGCGAGGCCAGCGCCATGGCGATCAACGGCACGCCGCTTTGCCACGCCTGCCGGGGCCAAAGCTCGACAAAGGGCGCGCGCCCGGCCGCGCCGATCAGCCAGGCCAGGACCGCAAGCGACAGGCCCGCATAGAGGACGCCGAAGCCGCCCTGCCCCAGATACGCGACAAGCCGCGCACGCACGGCCGGCCGCGTCGGCACCGAATGGCTGAGGAAGAAGACCGCGAAGACGGCGGCGAATTCGACCCAGCCCGTCATGCGCTGGCAGCCAAAGGCGCGGGGGTGCGGTCCGCCCCGGTGTGCCTGCGCCGTCTCATCGCGTGCTGCGCCGGTTGCGCAGCCTTTTCAGGACGGTTCCGTCGCGCGCGCAGGTCAGCCTGACCCGCCAGTCGGCGGAGCGGAAGGTCACGCGGAACCGGCCTTCATCCTCATCCTGGCCGGTTTCGTATAGGGTGGTGACGGTCCCGTCGCGCATCTGGCGGCGCAGCGCGGCGGGCTCCAGCTCGAGAAGCGGGGCGAGCTCGTCGGCGACGGTCACGGTCAGCTTCATGGCAGCGCGTCCGCCAGGGGCCGTGCGCGCGGTGCCAGCGCACAATCTGCCAGCGTATAGGCATCGAGCCGGGCGAGAAACGCGGCCTCGGCCTCGTTGAGGTAGCTCTTGAGGCGGCACTCGGCCGTGATCGCGCAGGTGCCGCCATCGCCCCGGAAGCATTCGACGACCGGCTGATCCTGTTCCAGAACACGCATGACGTGGCCCAGGCCGATCTGCTCGGGCGGGCGCGCCAGCATCGCGCCGCCCCCGGCACCACGCCGCGTCGTCAGAAAGCCCGCGTTGGCCAGGGCGGCCATGGTCTTGGTCAGGTGATGGCGCGAAATGCCGAATTCATCCGCGATCTCGGCGGTGGAAAAGGCGCGCTCGGGCTGGCTTGCGATCCGCATGAGGGCCCGAAAGCCGAAGTCGGTGAAAGAGGTCAGGCGCATTTCTCATTCCCTGTGGGTTTACGTCGCGATGTGCATCTCATAAAATAGTATTTGAAATACTCATTCAAGCGAGAATGCCATGCCCTCCCCGATTCCCCCACCCAAAGACGCGGCCACCCTCAGACCCCAGGTGACGGCCAGGCTGATGCAGCAGACCGGGCTGGACGATGCCGTGCTGCGCCGTCTGGTCAACGGGTTCTACGACCGGGTCAGGCGCGATGCGATGCTTGGCCCGATCTTTGCCGAGCGGATTTCGGACTGGGCGCCGCATCTCGACCGGATGGTCGATTTCTGGTCCTCGGTCGCGCTGATGAGCGGCCGCTACCACGGCTCACCCATGCTGGCGCATCTGGGCCTGCCGGTCGAGCAGGCGCATTTCGACCGCTGGCTCGAGCTGTTTTCGCAAACCGCGCGGGAAATCTGCACACCCGAAGGGGCGGAGCATGTGATCACGCGCGCCAGACGCATAGCCGCGTCGATTCATGGCAACATCCTGGACAAACGCGATGGCTACGGCTGCTCCGCGGCTCCTCCGAAACTGGGGCCGACATGACCGGCGCATCGCGCCGGATGGCACGGCGATCCGCATGGGTCCAGTTGCGGGCCGCGGGACGCGGGGCGGCAGGCTTCGGCGCATCCATGGGCGGTGCCCTCTCGCCGCCGCCCTGTCCCGCCCGGAGGACGAAAAACCCGGGGCGGGGGGGGGGGCTCCCCGGGCGCCCCCCGGGGCGGGGGGCGGGGGGGGGGGGGGCGGGGCCCCCCCCCCCGCCCCGGCCCCCGCCCCCCCCCCCCCCCGGAGCCCGGGGGGGGCGGGGGGGCCCCCCGCCCCCCCCCCCCCCCCCCCCCCCCCCCGGCGGGGG
>NZ_JBRBUA010000058.1:0-54485 GCF_052826345.1 Brevirhabdus sp.
CACACGGGGCTACGCCCCAACAGATTTTAAGTCAGGTATGTCTACCATTCCATCACGCCCGCAGCACCCGGACGATCATTCCAGCACGCCCGCAGCACCCGGACGATAGGCAAGCGGACGGAAGATGAAAAGCCGGTTCTCGCGGCCAGAGTTCCTGCCCCGGCGTTTTCGGCAACATGCCATCTTCGGGCAGCCGCGGGTGCAGCGTCAGGGGCGCGGCGGTTCAGCGGCTGCGCACGATCCGGTGCGGCCCGGCAGGTCTGCGCCGATACGGATCAGGCGCCCGACACGCCGCCCATCAGCCCATCCATCGGGCCAAGCGTCGGCAAGGGCGCGAATGCCGCGTTCATGGCTTCATCCGCGCGCCGCCTGTCGCTTCTGTCAAATCGCACCGATGCGAGCGCTTGACCTCGGCACGCTCCTGGCGAAGGGTCTGTCGCATGTTTCCCATTCGCGACCATAACCCTTCGCTGAAAACGCCCTGGATCACCTACGGGCTGATCGGGCTGAACGTGCTGGTCTTTCTGCTCTACTGGCCCTTGTTTTCGGATGAGGCGCGGCTGTCGCAGTTCTTTTACGACTGGGCGATGATCCCGCGCCGCATCAGCGAGGGGACCCAGCTGCACACGCTCGTGACGGCCGCCTTCCTGCATGGCGGGATCATGCATATCGCGGGCAACATGCTGTTTCTCTGGATCTTCGGCGACAATCTGGAGGAGGAAATGGGCCACGGCGGCTTTCTCGCTTTCTATCTGGCCAGCGGCGTTCTGGCCAATGCGGCGCAGGTCCTGGCGGAACCCGGCTCGCCGGTTCCCACGGTCGGGGCGTCGGGCGCGATCGCGGGGGTGATGGGCGGCTATCTGCTGCTGTTTCCCCGCGCGAAGGTCGATATCCTGGTCATTTTCGTGATTTTCTTCCGCATTTTCACGCTGCCCGCCTGGGTGATGCTGGGCATATGGTTCGCGATACAGCTCTATAGCGGGGTGGGCAGCGCACCGGGCACGGGCGGGGTCGCCTATTGGGCCCATGCGGGCGGTTTCGCCGTGGGTCTGATCCTCAGCCTGCCGATATGGCTGCGGCGCGGCGGGCCTGCGTTCTGGGCGCGCACGCACGGCCACCCCCCGCATCCCGACGCGAACTACCGGATCAGCGCAAGTTCCATTCCCACGGTGAGGCGACGGAAATGAACGAATACAGGCTGACATGTCACTGCGGCGCGGTGGAGCTTTCGGTGACGCTCGCACGGGGGCTCGAGGACGCGCATCGCTGCGATTGTTCGTTCTGCCGCAGGCGCGCGGCCGCGACCTGTTCGGTGGCGCTGGATGATCTGGAGGTGCGGCGCGGGGCGGACAACCTCACCCTATATCAGTGGGGCACGCATACCGCGCGGCATTGGTTCTGCACGACCTGCGGGATCTACACCCACCACCGGCGGCGGTCCAACCCGAACGAATACGGGGTGAACCTCGGGGCGCTGAGGGGGGTGAACCCGCGCGATCTGGAACCGATCGGCTGGGTCGACGGCGTGAACCACCCCTCGGACGCCTGACGCGCGCCCGCAGGGGGGCAGATGCACGCGGGGGCGATTCCGCGGGCGCGGCCCCCGATGCCGCGTTCTTACTTGGTGATGAAGGATTTGATGATGTCGCTCAGCACATCGCCACTGTCGGCGAAGATCTGGACGGTGGCCGAGGCCAGCACGATCACACCCGCGCAGAGCACGACGAAATCGGTCGTGACCGCTCCGTCGCTGCGCCGGAAGAATCCTCCCCTGCGGGACATGATGGACCTGGCATGTTTCATCGGAGCAGGTTGAACGGCGGCGGCCCTCCGTAGAAGGCCTTAATGCGCAAAGCCGTCAGCTATTTCTGATGACTGCGGCAAATTTGTCGAAGATCGGCTCGTTGGCCACGATGATCTCGCCGTCGTCCAACACCCGTCCGTCGGGATTCAGCGGCTCGACGAAGCCGCCGGCCTCCTTGACGATCAGCATCCCCGCGGCCAGATCCCAGGCGTTCAGCCGACGCTCCCAGAAGCCGTCGTAGCGGCCCGCAGCCACATAGGCCAGATCGAGCGCGGCCGCGCCCCAGCGGCGCACCCCGGCGCAGCGCGGCAGCAGGCGGGCCAGATCCTGCAAGGTATCGGGCAGATCCGCGCGGCCGCCGAAGGGCAGCCCCGTCGCGAAGATGCATTCGATCATCCGGTGCCGCCCCGACACCCGCAGGCGCGATTCATTCATGAAGGCGCCGCCGCCCTTTTCGGCGGTGAACATCTCGTCCTTGGCCGGGTCGAACACCACCCCCGCGACGATCTCGCCCTTGTGCTCCAGCCCGATGGACACCGCCCAATGCGGCAGGCCGTGCAGGAAATTCGTCGTACCATCCAGCGGGTCGACCACCCAGCGGCGGGTGGGGTCCTTGCCCTCGATCTCATCCGATTCCTCGGCCAGCCAGCCGTAGTTCGGGCGCCCGGTCATCAGGTCTTCCTTGAGAATCGCCTCCGCGGCGAGATCGGCGCGGCTGACGAAATCGCCCGCGCCTTTCATCGACACCTGCAAGTTCTCGACCTCGCGGAAATCCTTGACCAGCGACCGGCCGGCACGCCGCGCGGCCTTGACCATGAGATTAAGGTTGGCACTGCCTTGCATCATCGCCGAAAGCTCCTTTTTTCAAGGTTCACGGCTATAGACCCCGAGCGCGCCTGTCACAAGAGGCTTTCCCCCCGCTGCAGCCGCAACGGCAACGTGCTGGCCAGCCGGATGAAATGCGCCATGAAGGGCTTCGTGGTGTCGATGGCGCGGGTCGCGGCATAAAGGCGGCGCGTCAGCCCGGTTTCGGTCAGGGGCTTGGTGACGTAATCCTTCGAGGTCCGCAGCTCCCTCACCACCCAGTCGGGCAGTACCGAAACCCCGCGATTCGACGCGACCAGCATCAGGATCACCGCCGTCAGCTCCACCTGCCGGATGCCGCGCGGCTCGACCTTGGCGGGGATCAGAAGCTGACTGAAGACATCCAGCCTTGCACGGTCGACCGGATAGGTGATCAGCAGTTGATCGCGGAAATCCTCGGCCACGATGAAATCCCGATCCGCAAGCGGATGCGCGCCTGCGGCCACGAACACCGGTTCATAATCGAACAGCGGTGTGAAATCGACGCCCGCCATCTTTTCGGGGTCGGAGGAGACGACGAGGTCCACCTCCTCGCGGCCCAGCGCGGGCAACGCCTCGAACGACAGGCCGGGGCGGATGTCGACATCGACCTCGGGCCAGGCCTGGCGGAACTGTTCCAGCACCGGCAGCAGCCATTCGAAACAGGCGTGGCACTCGATGGCGATATGCAGCCGCCCCGACTTGCCCGACCGGAGCGAGCGGAAGTCCTCCTCCAGGGCCGCTATCTCGGGCAGGACGCGTTCGGCCAGTTTCAGCAGCTTCATCCCGGCCGCAGACAGCTTCATCGGCTTGGACCGGCGCACGAACAGCTCCATCCCCGCCTGATCCTCCAGCCCCTTGATCTGATGGCTGAGCGCGGATTGCGTGATGTTGAGCATATCGGCCGCACGCGCCAGCCCGCCCGCCTCATGGATGGCTTTGACCGAGCGCAGATGCCGAAATTCCAGATGCATGCGGAACTCATATAGATGTTGAGAATTATGAATTTGTCTCACATCGTCATTCCTGCGACAAGCAGGAAAGCCACTATGATCGGATGACCCAGATGCCCGCGCCCAAAGTTTCCTTCGAGTTCTTCCCGCCCCAGTCGCTGGATGCCAGTTTTCGCCTGTGGGAAACCGTTCAGGCGCTCGCCCCGCTCAAGCCCGAGTTCGTTTCGGTCACCTATGGCGCCGGCGGCACGACCCGCAAGCTGACGCATGAGGCGGTGGAGACAATCCACAACCATTACCAGATGCCGGTCGCCGCGCATCTGACCTGTGTAGACGCCACGCGCGAGGACACGCTGAAAATCGCGCATTCCTATGCCGATGCGGGGGTGTCGCAGCTGGTGGCGCTGCGCGGTGACCCGCCCAAGGGCAGCGGCGGTTTCTGCGCCCATCCCGAGGGGTTTGCCAATTCGGTCGAGCTGATCGAGGCGCTTGCCGAGACCGGCCGCTTCACCCTGCGCGTGGGCGCCTACCCCGACCGCCATCCCGAAGCGCGCGACGATCAGGCGGATGTCGCCTACCTCAAACGCAAGATCGAGGCGGGCGCGACTTCTGCGATCACGCAGTTCTTCTTCGATGTGGAGACGTTCTTTCGCTTTCGCGACCGCTGCGTCAAGGCGGGCATCGACGCGCCCATCATTCCCGGCATCCTGCCCATCGACAATTGGGCGAAAGTGGCGAAATTCGCGGCCGGCTGCGGTGCGGTGATCCCGGCCGAGCTGCACGAAAGCTTTGCGCGGGCCGAACGCGACGGGCGCGCCGATCTGCTGAGCACGTCGCTCTGCGCGGAGATGTGCAGCGACCTGATCGACGGCGGCGTCGAGGAGCTGCATTTCTACACGCTCAACAAGCCCCGGCTGACGCGCGATGTCTGCCACGCCCTGGGCATCACCCCCGACGTGTCGCTGCAAAAGGTCGCCTGAGGCACGCGGGCCGGTCCCCCGCCCGTGCCGGATCAAGCCGATCGGGGCCGCGGGCGGTTGCTCCCGCCGCGCCGCGCGGCCTAGGTTGATCGCAGGCAGCGACAGCAAAGAGGGCGCGGCGTTGACAAAGGACACAACCAGCCCCAGGCAGGCGCTCTTGTCGCAGGACGAGATCCTTGCGCTGTCGGGGCTGGAATTCATGCAGGCCATTCTGGAGGGCCGCGCGCCCGAGCCGCCCATCGGCGCGGTCATGAACTTTCGCCTGCACGCGGTCGCCCCCGGCGAGGTCACCTTTCGCGGTGCGCCGCAAGCTGCGCATTTCAACCCGCTGTCCACCGTGCACGGCGGCTGGTACGGCACGATCCTCGACTCCGCGCTGGCCTGCGCCGTGATGACGACCGTACCGAAAGGTTCGGTCTACACGACGCTGGAATACAAGGTGAACCTCACCCGTTCGATCCCCGCGGGGATGGAGGTAGACGCCACCGCATGGGTCGAACACGCGGGCCGGTCCACCGGGGTCGCCTTCGCGCGCATCACCGGCGTGGAGGATGGCAAGACCTATGCGACCGGGTCCACCACCTGCATCATCATGCGCGCAGGCTGACGCGGTCGGCGGGCCTGTTCAGGGGAAATCCCGCGCGCGCAGCTGACGACGCGCGCAGTGTTCGGACATGCGGTGCAAGGGCCGCGGGCATCGAGCGGTCCGCGAAGGCGCCCGGCTTGGCCCGGATACGCTCTTGCGTGCACGCGCGGCGCTATCTCGTGGCCGAACGGTTGAACGACACGATCGCGCCCAGGCGTTCGCCGAATGACGGCGCCGCATCGGGCGCCGCGTCGGGCCCTTCGGCCACGGGGGGTCTGGGGGCGACATCGGCCTGTCGCAGGCCGGGATAGGGGGCGGCGCTGGGATGGATGGCTTCCGACGGGTCGCGTCCGACCTCGCGGCGGCGGCGGATGAAAAAGATCTTGCCCCAGCCGCGGAACGTGCCCACCGAGGGCGCGCCTGCATCCTGCGGGAACCTGTCGCGCCAGCCCTCGGGCAGAGTCAATCCGCAATCCACCGCCCGGTCCAGCATCCAGACAAGCGGAATATTCGCCAGCGGCCGCGCGCTGTCGACATCCAGCACATGCCCGCCCACATCCCCGTGCGAGCCGCGAAACCAGACCTGCTGGACCTCTCCGGGGTGGTCCTGGGGGCAGGACCAGATCACCGGCTCGAACGCCAGGCGCGTCTCGTCCAACGCCAGCGCGTGATAGCCATGCAGCACCGACCGTCCCAGCCTGTGGTTGTGAAAATCATGGTGCGGCAGCGACCAGCGCCACACAATCGGCATCCGAAGCCCCAGCGCCTTGACGGTATCCCAGACGCCCACCATCTGCACCGGCGTGTCCTTGTGGCAATAGCGGCGCGAGAACACGTTCGCCGCGCGGCTTTCGGCATTATAGCGATAATGGCGGTAGATCTGCCGGATGTTGCGTTCCGTGGCATGTTCGGCCTTGAGCAGCCCCAGCCGGTCGATCACCCCCGCCAGCGACCGCACCGCGAAGGCGCCGCGCGAAAAGCCGAAGAGGAAAATCCTGTCGCCGGGGCGGTAATGCGACGCGATGAAGCCGTAGGCGCGCTGGATCTGCCGGTTGATGCCGATGCCCACGATCACCTGATACGCATGGCGCAGCCCGTCCCACTGGATGCCCGGCTCATACAAGACCGACAGCCGGACGGAGGGCGAGACCTCCGCCAGCAGGCGGTAGGTCAGCCCGGCGTTGGTTTCCATGCCCGACTGGATCGTGCTCATCGTGCCGTCGAGCACCACGATGATATCCGCAGGCCCCCTTGCCAGACCCCGTGCGGGGCCGGATTTCCTGACGAGGCGCGCGCTTTTGCCAAGCCAGCGCCCCAACCAGTCATTCAGCCGCGATTTCAGTTCCATCATTGATCATCGACCACATGCGGTTCGGTGTGAAGGGCATGTCCACCTGACGAATGCCACGATCCCAGACGGCGTCGAGAACCGCATTCGCCACCGCCGCCAGCGCGCCGACGGTGCCCGCCTCTCCGCATCCTTTCATACCCAGCGGGTTCGCGGTAGAGGGCACGGGCTCTGTCGAGAAGGCGAACATCGGCAGCTCGGACGCACGCGGCATCCCGTAGTCCATGAAGGTCGCGGTCAGCAGCTGCCCGTCGGCGTCATGGACCACACGCTCGTTGATGGCCTGCCCGATGCCCTGCACGACGCCGCCATGCACCTGCCCCTCGGCCAGCATGGGGTTCATCAGAACGCCGAAATCATCGACCACCGTGTAGCGCGGCACGCTGACGTGGCCGGTCTCGGGGTCGATCTCGACCTCGCAGACATGCGCGCCATTGGGGTAGCTGCGCCCCGGCAGCTCCTCGCGGTGGTCGAAACGCAGCAGATCCGTGCGCCCGTTGCGGCGCGCCAGATCGGCCGCCTCGATCATGGTGAGGGTCCGGTTGCTGCCCGGCGCGCGGAATGCGCCATCCTGGAAATCGACCTGCTCCACGTCCCATTGCTGGGCGAGGAAGGGCGCGAAGGCCTCCTTCATCCTGGTGGCGGTGCCGCGGGTTACCGTGCCCTGCGTGGTGACCGACCGCGATCCGCCCGTGCCGCCGCCCTTGGCGATGCGGTCGCTGTCGCCCTGCACGACATGGATGCAGTCGTGCGGGATGCCGGTATATTCATGAAGGATCTGCGGATAGACCGTTTCATGGCCCTGCCCGTTCGACTGGGTGCCGACGTAAAGCGTGACGCTGCCGTCGTCGTTGAATTCGACCGCCGCGCCCTCGGACGGGTCGCCCAGGATCGACTCGATGTAATAGCACAGGCCGATGCCGCGCAGCTGGCCGCGCGCCTCCGAGCCGCGGCGACGCGCGGCGAACCCGTCGAGATCCGCCGCGCGCTCCGCACTGGCGAGCACCTTGTGGAAATCGCCCACGTCGTAGGTCTCGCCGGAGGCGGAGACATAGGGGAAGGCCGCGGCGGGGATGAAGTTGATCCGGCGCAGTTCCCAAGGGTCGAGGCCCAGCTCGCGCGCGGCATAATCCATCGCCCGTTCCAGAACGTAAATCGCCTCCGGACGGCCCGCGCCGCGATAGGCATCCACCTGCGTGGTGTTGGTGAACACGCCGCGCATGTTGAAATAGACCTGCTGCACGTCATAGCACCCGGTCAGCACCTTCAGCGCCAGCTCGGTCTGGATCGGCTGGGCATATTGGCTGTTGTAGGCGCCCATGTTGGCGATGCCGTCGACGCGATAGGCGATCAGCTTGTGATTCTCGTCAAAGGCCATCGACGCGGTCGAGGTCAGATCGCGTCCCGCATTGTCGCTGAGCATGGATTCGGTGCGGTCGGCGATCCAGCGCACCGGGCGGCCAAGGCTGCGCGCCGCATGGGCGACGCAAAAGGTTTCGGGGTAGTCCATCCCCTTCATGCCAAAGCCGCCGCCCACGTCGGGGGTGGTGACGCGCACTTGGGACGGATCGATGCGGAAGGTCCGCGCCAGCGCGGCCTTCGGCCCCCAGACGCCCTGCCCGTTCACGCAGACATGCAACCGGCCGTCGGCCTCCGTTTCGGCGTAGCAGCCGCGCGGTTCCATCGAATTGACGATGATGCGGTTGTCGTCGATGTCGAGCGTGACCACATGCGCCGCGCCGTCGAAGACCGCGCGCGTCGCCTGCTCGTCGCCGAAGGCCCAGTCGAACGCCAGGTTGTCGGGCGCCTCGTCATGCAGCGGCTCGCCGCCGGTGCTCAGCCCGATGTGGACGGGGCGTTCCTCGATGTCGAGTTCGATCGCCTCGGCGGCGTCGCGCGCCTCGATGTAGCTGTCCGCGATCACGGCCGCCACGGCCTCGCCCACGAAGCGCACCCGGCCGCGCGCCAGCAGCGGCCGGTCGGGCGCCGCGCCATTGCTGCCGTCGCGGTTCGGCACGGTCGTGGTGGGCATGTTGATGTCCAGCCCCGCCTCTGCCAGCCGATCGGCGGTCAGCACCATATGCACGCCCGGCATGGTCTCGGCCTCCGACACGTCGAGCGTGGCAATGTCGCCATGCGCCTGGGTCGAGCGCAGGAAATAGGCGTGGAGCGCGCCTTCGGGGGCGATGTCGTCGACGTATCTTCCGTCGCCGGTCAGAAAGCGCACGTCCTCTACCCGTTTGACCGATTGGCTGGTACCGAACTTATCCATGACAGTGCCTTATCCGAATGCTGTTTCGCGCCGGAGACTACCTGTCGTGCGTCCCGTGTCCAGTGCCTGCCCCCAATGAGCGGACATTGACCACCGATGCCGCGCCATAGCCGTTGAATCGCGTCGCGGTGACCTCGCAATAGGCGCCCATGCCGTGGATCAGCAGATGATCGTCCTCGGCCAGATCATCCGGCAACGACAGGCCCCGGGGCAGCTCATCGACGCTGTCGCAGGTGGGGCCGAAGACCTGGACGGGTCGGCGCGGACCGCGGCGCGGCCCCTCCGGGCCCAGCACGGTGACACGCTGCACCGCCCCCAGCAGCGGCGCTTCGGCCAGATGGCCGTAGATCCCGTCGTTGAGGAATACCGCCGCCCCGTCGCGGATCGCCTTCACCCGCAGCGCCAGCGCATAGCTTTCGGCCACCATCGCGCGGCCCGGCTCGCACAGCAGCCCGGGCATCTGCGCGAAGTCGCGGCGCGCCTGCGCGTCGATGGCGGCAAAGATCGCACCCAGATCCGGCCGCGCGCCGCCCCGGTCGGCCGCGAAGCCGCCGCCCACGTTCAGACGCCCCAGCCGCACCCGCGCCTCGCGCGCGATGCGTGCGGCCGTCGTGATATAGCTGCGCCACGCATCCGCCCCCTCGCATTGGGTGCCGGGATGGAAGGTCATCGCGGGCGCGAACCCGGCATCCGCGACCGCCCGCAGCAGCACGGCCGCATGGTCCGGCTCGGCCCCGAACTTGCTGCCGAAATCATAGATCCCGCCCCGCACCGGCAGCTTGAACCTCACCGCCACCTCCGTTCCGCGGGCGGGCACGGCGGCGACAAGCTTTGCCAGCTCCGACAGCGAGTCCACGGAATAGGACGCCACGCCCAGCGCGGCGGCCTCGGCCAGCTCGGCGCGGGAACGGACGGGGTTGTTGTAATGCAAGGCGGCGTCGCGCGACAGCCGCCGGATCGCGCGCATCTCGGGCACCGAGGCCACATCGAAGGCGGTGATCCCCGCCGAGAGCAACGCCTGCAAGACCTCGGGACGGTCGTTGGCCTTGACCGCATAGCTGACCAGACCGGGAAACCCCTCGATGAGGCGGCGCGCCGTGGCATGAAGCGTGTCGGGGTCGAAATAGAGGACCGGCCGGTCCGGCTGCGTGGCGTTGATGTGGTGCAGCGGGCTTTCCCACCGCGGCGGCGTCAGGTCCATGGCTTCGCCCCTCCCGTCGTTCTTTTCCTCGTCGATTCCAGAGGTGACATCCCCCCGCGGCGAATGACAGCGGCAGAGCGTCCGATTTTTCGTGCATCTCGGGCATTTCGCCGAGATGATCGGCAATATGGATGATCTTGATCGCAGGTTGATGGCTCTGCTCGCCGAAAATGCCCGCTGCTCCGTCGCGGTATTGGCGCGCAGGCTGCATGTCGCGCGCACGACGGTGCAGGCGCGGATCGACCGGCTGGAAACCAGCGGCGCGATCGCGGGCTATACGCTGCGGCGCGGCGGCGCGAGCGACGCCCGGCGCATTGACGCGACGGTTCTCGTGCAGGTCGACCCGCGCGCCACCGCCGCCGTCCTGCAACGGCTGCGCCAGATTTCGCAGGTGGTGCTGATCCATACGGCCTCGGGCCGGTTCGATCTGATCCTGAAAATCGCCGCCGAGACCACGCAGGAACTGGACGGTACGCTGGACGCGATCGGGGCGATCCCCGGCGTGCGGTCTTCCGAGAGTCTGATCCACCTGTCGACCAAGCTGGACCGCCGCAGCTGACGCGGGATACCGCCGCACCGTCGCGCCCCGCCCCGCATCCGGGCGGCGTCACATCTTCGACAGCTTTTCCTGTAGCTCCGCCAACTGGCGCTTGATGTCTTTCAGATCCTTGTCGTCCGGCTTGTCGTCGCGGTCCATCTCAGGCCCCGAGCTGCCGCCGATACCGCCGGTGATCGCCTTCATGAAGGCGCGCTGCTGCGCCTGCATCGCCTCGAACCCGGGCATCTGCGCCATCGGGTTGGGCAATGTGGTCAGGTTCTGCATGATCTTTGACTGCCCGTCGCGCAGCATGTCGAAGGACATTTCCAGAAACTGCGGGACCACGCTGCGCGCCTGCGAGGAATAGCTGCGTACCAGATCGTTGAGAACCTCGAGCGGCAGCACGTTCTCGCCGCGCCCTTCGTGTTCGGCGATGATCTGCAACAGATACTGCCGGGTCAGGTCGTCGCCGCTTTTCAGATCGACGATCTTTACCTCCCGCCCGTTGCGGATGAAACCTGCGATATCTTCCAGCGTGACGTAATCGCTGGTCTCGGTGTTATACAACCGCCGACTAGCATATCGCTTTATCAGCAACGGTTTATCGCTTGTCGCCACGACGGCCCCCCGAATGTGCAGATTGCAATGCGAAGCAAGCCTATTGCACTGCGGCACAAAAAGAAAGGGCGGGCCAATGGCCCGCCAGGTTCGGCTTTTGGGGGAGGAGACCACCGTGCCGAAACGCGATCTTACTTGGAGGCGGCAGTCGTCTTGCGCGCCGCGTTGGTCACGTCCTCGCCGGTCTTGCGAGCGGCAGCGGTCATGTCCTGCGAAGCGTCCTTGCCGGCCGCCATCAACAGCTCGACGGTTTCCATCTGGACCTTCTTGGCGACCTCGGCATAGGCGGCCAGGTTCTCGGATGCGATTTCCGCGGAAGCCGAGGCAAAATCGCTCATCGCCTTGCCGTAGGCCGCAGGCTCTTCCTTGACGGAGGTGATCGCGCCCATCTGGGCCAGCGTGTCGCGCGTCCAGCGCGAGGAGATCTCATGCGACTTTTCGGCCGCTTCCAATGCAACGCGGGACATCTTTTCGCCCAGCTTGGCAGAGTTGCGGAACGCGTCGCCCATGGCAGCGCTGTCCATCGGAAAGGCGCCCATGAAGTCGTTCATCGCCTTGGAGTAATCTTGGGTCTTGGCCATCTTGAAAATCCTTTCGACTTGCTGCGGCGGGGGCACCGCGTTTTCTGCGTCTGCACCCTACTTACACGCTGCGTCGCAGCATTTCAAGTTTTTTCTGCACCGCAGCATGAAAGGATCCGGGTGGCCCTGCCCCGGAAAGCCTGTCCGCCCCCAGCCGCCACGCGTCGTCAGGGCCGCCGCGTGCGGGGCATGGTGAAGGTAAAGCGGACCGTCCCGTCGCGCGCTTCGGCACACAGCATGCCCGCGTGGCTCTTGGCGATTTCGGAGGCTATGTACAGCCCGAGCCCCAGCCCCTCCCGGCGGACCGTGCCGTCGAAGCGGCGGAAGGGTGTGAAATTGCCCTCCAGCATGTCCGCGGGCAAGCCATCGCCGTTGTTGAGCACGCGCAGCTCGAAGACGGTGGCGTTGGCGGTTGCCGAAACCTCGACGGGGCCGTCCGCGTCGCCGTGCTGCAGCGCGTTGGACAGAAGGTTGGACGACAATTGCGCGATGCGCGCCGTGTCGCAGACAACGGGCCCGTCGACCCGCATCTTGGTGACGATCTGCCGGTCGGGATGCGCCTGCCGCAATTCGGCGACCGTCTGCTCCAGTACCTGCGCCAGATCCGTTGCCGGTTCCGCGCGGATGGCGATACCGCCGCCCATCCGCCCGCGCGCGAAATCCAGCGTGTCGCGCACCAGGTTTTCCATCCGCTGGCTCGACGCCTCGATCAGATCCAGCAGCCTGACCTCCTCCGCCCCCGACACCCGCCGTCGCAGCAGCCCCAGCCCCGCGTTGATCGCGGCCAGCGGATTGCGCAGGTCATGGCCCAGCACGGCGACGAATTGCTCGCGCAGCACCGAAACCTCCCGTTCCTGCGCCAGCCGGGAACGTGCCTCGTCCAGATCGTCCTGCGTCACCAGTTGCTGACCGATCAGCTGCGCGAACAGCTCGAACAGCTTCATGTTACGATCCGTCACCACATGTTTGGGATCGGAATCCAACGCGCAGAGCGTGCCGAAGTTGGAGCCGTCGGCGCGCACGATCGGCACCGAGATATAGCTTTCGATCCCGTAGAGCTTGGGAATGGGATCGTGGCTGTAGATCGGATCCTGCGTGGCGTGATCGAAGGCCACGGGCGTGTGGCTTCTGACAACGCGGTCGCAAAAGGTCTTGTCGATTTCCAGCTCATCGCCCGAGACCATGCCGAAATCGAGCGTGTCGCGCACCGCGCAGGCTGTCCAGTTGGTATCGGTCACCCGCGCAATCACCGCAAAGCGCATCCCCGTGACATCGCTGAGAACCTGGAGGATCGAAGGCACCGTATCCAGCGCCTTGATCTGCTCCACGTCCCTCGCAATTTCCGGTGACACCATTGCCCGATTCCTCGATAATTTCCCGCTCCGCGGCAATCAAATTCTTCTATTCTTTGGGTGTAGGCAAGACGTAGGTGCCCGGCGCCGCGCCGCGTACGGGATAGGACGCAGACCCCGGCGTGCGGGCGTCCACCATTTTGCCCGACCGCCTGGAAAGCCAGTCGATCCAGCGCGGCCACCAGGACACGGGATGAAATTCACTCCCCTCGCGCCAGGCATCGGGGTCGCCCTCCATCGCGGTGTCCGAGATGTAGTGGCCGTATTTGTTGCGCGACGGCGGATTGACGATGCCCGCGATATGGCCGGACTGCGACAGCACGAAGGTCTTGTCGCGCCCGCCCATCCGGCTGACTCCGCAAAAGCTCGATTTCCACGCCGCGATATGGTCGGTTTCGCAGGCCACGGCAAAAACCGGCACGTTCACGTCCCTCAGGGTGACCTTCTCGCCCAGCACCTCGAAGCCATCGGTCGCGAACTGATTGTCCTGGCAGAGCCCGCGCAGATATTCCATCGCCATGCGTCCCGGCAGGTTGGTGCTGTCGCCGTTCCAGTACAGCAGATCGAAGGCGGGCGGCGCCTCGCCCATCATGTAGCTGCGGATTGCGGGCTGATAGATCAGATCGTTGGACCGCAGGTAGGAAAAGGTGCGCGACATGAAGAACGAATGCAGCAGCCCGTCCTCGGCCACCTGCCGCTCGATCCCGGAGACGAAGTCATCGTCCAGAAAGACACTCATCTCGCCCTGATCGGCGAAATCGGTCATGGTGGTGAAGAACGTGGCGGAGCGGACGGATTTATCCCCCGTCCGGTTCATTCGCGCCAGGCTCAGCGCCAGCGTGGTGCCCGCGATGCAATAGCCCACCGCATTGACCTTGGGCTGCGCGGTTATCTCCTTGACGACCTCGATCGCCTTGAACACGCCGTCGCGGACATACCCGTCCATCCCCACGTCGGCATAGGACGCGTCGGGGTTCACCCAGCTGACCACGAACAGCGTGTAGCCCTGATCCACCACCCATTTGATCAGGCTGTTCTGCGGCTTGAGGTCCAGAATGTAGAATTTGTTGATCCAGGGCGGAAACAGCACCAGCGGCACCGCCTTCACCTTGTCGGTGGTCGGCGCGTATTGGATCAGCTCGAACATCTCGTTGCGAAACACGACCGATCCTTCGGTGGCGGCCAGATTCTCGCCCAGCACGAAGGCCTCGCGGTCGGCCAGCGTCACCAGCAGGTCGCCGTCGTTGGCCTCTATGTCGCGCACCAGGTTTTCCATCCCCCTGACCAGCGACTGCCCGTCGGTCGCGACCGCCCGTTCCAGCGCGTCCGGGTTGGTGCCCAGGAAATTCGGCGGCGCCATCATGTCGATGATCTGCTGGGCGAAGAATTCCACGCGCCGTTGATCGCGACCGTCCAGCCCCTCAAGCCCCTGCACGGCCTCGCGGATGGCGTCGGAGGTCGTGAGATACTGATTTTTGATGTAGTTGAAATAGGGGTGGGTCTGCCACAGCGGATTGGCGAAACGCCTGTCGGCGGGCCGACCGTCCTGCGCCTTGTCGTCGGGCACCATGCGACCCTGCCCCAGCGCCTGGCCGGCCTCGACGAAATGGCTCAGAACCTTGCCCCAATAGCCGGCCTGGGTTTCGATGATGCGCGCGGGATTGGACATCATTTCGCCCATGTAGGCCGTCGCGGCCTTCATGTAGAGATCGCTGCCCGGCCCCTGCAGGCCCGGATCCGCGGGCCGCCTGTGCGAAATGGCGGCGACCAGACGCTTGGAAAGCTCATCCATCTTGGCAAGATTGGCGTTGAGCCTCTCGAGATCCTGAACGCCGTGTTGCGCGTGCGGGGGGTCGTCATCAGTTGCCATGAGGTCGGGTTGCTCCTATCTTGCTGCGGGTGCAGCATGGCGGTGCGGGAAATCCGCTGCAAAGCGGCGCTGCGCGCCGTGGGGCCGGAAAAGGATGTAATATGAAATACATGTTCACCTATGACATGATGGAGACCGCGCGCAATACGAACCAGTGGTTGGGGTCCACGGCCTCGACAATGGCATCCTATCCGATTTTCGGACTGGCTGCGAACCCCTGGATTCAGCTGACCGCCGCCTGGGGCGAAGTCGCGGAGCGGAGCTTCGCGCGCATGGTGGCCAAGCCCGACTGGAACATCCGCTCGGTGGTGGGACTGGACGGGCGCGACCACCTGGTGGAGGTCGAAACCGTCCATAGCCGCCCGTTCTGCAACCTGGTCAAATTCGACGTCCAGGGGCGCGCGCCGATGCCGCGGCGCATCCTGCTCATCGCGCCGATGTCGGGCCATTACGCGACGCTGCTGCGGTCCACCGTGTCCAGCCTACTGCCCGATGCCGACGTCTACATCACCGACTGGCAAAACGCGCGCGACATCCCGGTGTCCGCGGGCAAGTTCGACATCGAGGATTATACCCTCTACCTCGTCGACTTCATGAAGCGGATCGGCCCGGACATCCATGTGATCGCCGTCTGCCAACCCGCGCCCCTGGCCCTGGCCGCCACCGCCTATCTGGCGGAAGACGCCCCCGAGGCGCAGCCGCGCAGCCTGACCCTGATCGGCGGGCCGATCGACCCCGACGCCACGCCCACCGATGTCACCGACTTCGGGCGCCGTGTCACGATGGGCCAGCTGGAACGCTCCGCGATCCAGCGCGTCGGTTTCAAATACGCGGGCGCGGGGCGCATGGTCTATCCCGGCCTGCTGCAACTCGCCTCGTTCATGTCGATGAACAGCGACCGCCACGCCGAGGCGTTCCGCGACCAGATCCTGCGCGTGGCCCAGGGCAAGAGCGGCGAGCATGACAGTCACAACCGCTTCTACGACGAATACCTCGCGGTGATGGACATGCCCGCGGAATTCTATCTCTCGACCGTGCAGCGCATTTTCAAGGAGCGCGAGATCGCGCGGAACCGCTTTGTCGTCGACGGGCGCCGGGTCGATATCGGCAAGATCACCACCGTCGCGGTCAAGACCGTCGAAGGGTCCAAGGACGACATTTCCGCCCCCGGCCAATGCGTCGCGGCGCTGGATCTGCTGACCGGCCTGCCCGACGACAAGAAAGCCAGCCACCTGGAAGAAGGCGCCGGTCACTACGGGATCTTCGCGGGGAAATCCTGGCGCAACAACATCCGCCCGCTGGTACTGGATTTCATCGACGCCAATGCCGAGGCGCCGACGGCATCCGGCAAATCCGGCAAATCCGACGGCCCCGGCAAGGGCAAACTCGTCGCGCTGAGCTGAACGCGACCGCCGCGCGGCGTGCTAACGCGGCGGCGCCCGACGCTCCGCCACCTCGGCGATGGCCTGCGTGATCGCCTTCAGGCAGTCGGGCGTGGAAAACCTGTGATCCGCGCCCTTGACCAGAAGCAGGCGCAGATCCGGCCCCTCGGCATGGTCCAGCAGCCGCAGCGCAACCGATGTATCGACATCGGCGTCGGCCGTGCCCTGCAACATGCGCACCGGGAACGGCAACCGCAACGGCTGGCGCAGGACCAGATTTTCGCGGCCGTCTTCGATCAGCCTGCGCGTGATCACCAGATCCTCGCCGTATTCCGACGGCAGCGCGACCTGCCCGTCGCGGTCCAGCTGGCGCCGCTGATCCTGGGTGAACCCGGCCCACATGCCGTCCTCGGTGAAATCGGGCGCCGCGGCGATGGTCACCAGACCCGCGATGGGCAGCCCCGCGCGCCGCGCCAGCAACAGGGCGATCCAGCCGCCCATGGAGGAGCCCACCAGGACCTGCGGCCCTTCGGTCAGCGCGGCGATCGCCTCATGTGCGTCCTGCGCCCAGTCGCCGATGCAGCCCTCGGCAAAGCGGCCGTCCGACTGCCCGTGCCCCGAATAGTCGAAGCGCAGGAACGCGTGCCCCGCCTCTTTCGCCCACCGCTCCAGCTCGACGGCCTTGGTGCCCTGCATGTCGGATCGAAAGCCCCCCAGGAATACCACACCCGGCCCCCCCACGTCTGGCGTGACCCGGCTGCGGCAATAGGCGATGCGCCGCCCCTGGGGCGTCTCGAAGAGGGAGGTTTCAGACATGGCTCGACTCCGATTTAACAACTTGAAGATGAGAGGCTTTTAGCCACTCCGGCTTTGCATTCGTGCAGATTGACAGCGAATTTCAATGCTACCTATGTTTCCGGATGGATAACGTATTAAAAGCGCTCAGCGATCCGGCGCGCCGGGCAATGATTGTCAGTTTGCATCGCGAGGACGGCCAGACCCTGCGACAGTTGGAAAAGCAATTCGACATGTCACGTTTCGGCGTGATGCGCCACCTGTCCGTGCTGGAGGAGGCCTCCCTCATCACCACGGTCCGCAAGGGGCGCTTCAAGCACCATTACCTCAACACCGCCCCCCTGCGCGAAGTGCAGGACAAATGGTTCCGCCCGCTGCTGGAAGCCCCTGCGGGCGTCGTGTGCACGGGCTAGCTGTTCGATCCCGGCATCCGGTGGATCGGGTTCGAGATGACCCTGCCGGACTGGAATGTTCGGATGTTGCAGATCCTTGCAGATGCATTCGCAAGGTGTGAGGTCGCCGCGGGTCTTGCGCCTGCGCGCAAAATCGCAGGCCGCCCATGACGTTGCAGGTCGGCGATAATGCTTCCTTACATCCCTGAAAAGGATCGCACCATCAGACCGTGGGATCAGACATCTAGCCGGTTTTTCGGCCCTCCACCTCCTTGAGGCCGAGACCGAGGGCGGCGCTTGCCACGCTCATCGCCAGAAAAAGAACAAGCGTCAGCGGCACCCCCGCCAGACTGCTCGCCGCGCTGATGGCGCCGCTTGCCAGCAGCAGCAGGCCGATGGTGGTGTTGGCCACGGCGGTGTAGGTCGCGCGCTGGTCCGCCGGGGCCATATCCACCAGATAGGTCGACCGCCCCTGCCGCACCCCGAAATAGGCGATCATCAGCATGAACAGCACCAGCGGCGGCGCCCAGGGCCGACCGAACACGCCCGCCCGATGCAGCAGCAGCGCCAGGCCCAACGCCGCCGCTCCCATCAGACCCGAACGGATGAGCACCAGGCGGCTGGACCGATCCGCCATCCGCCCCCACAGGTAGGAGCTGACCAGCGACGCCAGCGCCGAGGCCAGCACCATCGCGCCCAGCCGCCCGAGGGTGCCGCCTTCGTCCTGCGCGGACAGAAGCACCAGATAGGGCGGCGCCAGCGCGGTCGCGACCAGCAACCCGCGCACGCCGACAAAGCGCAACAGCTGTGGGTCGCGCCGCAACAGCGCCATTTGCGACAACCCGGCGCCGCCATGGCCTTGGGCCTTCGCGACACGGGACGAAGGGGTTTCGCCCAGCGTCGCGAAAAGCGCCGCCGCCGCCGCCCACAGCGCCCCCGCGAGGCCCAGCCCGGCCATCACCAGCGTCATCCGCTCCGCCAGCCCGCCCATCAGCACCAGCGCGAAGACGATCACCCCCACCGCCGAAGCCGATGTGCCCAGCCCCGTGGCCGAACCGCGCCGGGACATGCCGACGGTCTTGCCCAGCACATCCTTGTAGCTGACCGAACAGAGGCTGCGCGCCACCGCCAGCACCGCCAGCAACAGGCAGATCGCAATGCCCGCCGCCATGCCCCCCAGCGTCAGCGCCACCACCAGAATGCCCGCCGCCATGGCGCCCTGCACGGCGCTGCCGACTACCCAGACCCATTTGCGAAGCCGCATCCGCTGGACCAGCGGCGCGACGAACAGCTGTGGCAACAGCGCGCCCGCCTCCCGTATCGGGACCAGCAGCCCGATCAGAAAGGCAGGCGCGCCCAGCGCATTCATCAGCCAGGCCAGCACCAGCTTGGGGTCGATCAGACCGTCGGCCATCTTCGTCATGCTCAGAGAGGCCGCATGTATCAGAAAGCTGCGCGCCTCCCCCACCCGCGCCTGCGGGTCCAGCTCATCCTGCACCCCCTCCGGTGAAGACGGGCTTAACGCGCGAAAGGCGGTGGTCGCGAAATCCTGTGCCATGGTGCTCCTTCATTCGTTGCGGGCGCGCACCCCCGGGCGCCACCCCCGATCCGCGGGACGCCCATGGGCGTTGACACTGCCGCGAGGGCCGTCCATCTAGTGCGTGAAAATAACCCGCAACCGGGCGTTCCGTGGGCGCCAAACTGACGAGGAGTGCCAATATGGCCCAGATTACCCTCCGATTTCCCGATGGCAATGCGCGTAGCTTCGACAAGGGCGTGACCCCTGCCGAGGTCGCCGCCGATATTTCCAGATCGCTGGCCAAGAAAGCCGTGTCCGCGCAGGTCGACGGCGCCCATTGGGATCTGCAATGGCCGATCGAGGACGACGCGGAAATCGCGATCAACACGACGAAGGACGAAGCCCCCGCGCTGGAGCTGATCCGCCACGACCTGGCGCATGTCATGGCCCGCGCGGTGCAGGAGCTGTGGCCCGAGGTCAAGGTCACCATCGGACCCGTCATCAAGGACGGCTGGTATTACGATTTCGACCGCTCGGAACCGTTCACCCCCGAGGATCTGGGCGCCATCGAAAAGAAGATGAAGGAAATCATCAACCTGCGCGATCCCGTCCGCACCGAGGTCTGGGAACGCACCCGCGCGATCGAGCATTATTCCCAGCGCGGGGAACCCTACAAGGTCGAGCTGATCGAGGCCATCCCCGGCGACGAGCCGCTGCGCATGTACTGGCACGGCGACTGGCAGGATCTGTGCCGTGGTCCGCATCTGCAACACACGGGCCAACTGCCCGCCGACGCCTTCAAGCTGATGAGCGTGGCCGGCGCCTACTGGCGTGGCGACAGCAGCCGCCAGATGCTGCAACGCATCTATGGCGTCGCCTTTCAGAACAAGGACGATCTGAAAAAGCACCTGCACATGCTTGAGGAAGCCGCCAAGCGCGATCACCGCAAGCTGGGCCGGGAGATGGACCTGTTTCACATGCAGGAGGAAGCGCCGGGCCAGGTCTTCTGGCACCCCAACGGCTGGACCATCTATACCGAGCTTCAGGATTACATGCGCCGCAAGCAGCGCGCGGGCGGTTATGTCGAGGTCAACACCCCGCAGGTCGTCGACCGCAAGCTGTGGGAAGCTTCGGGCCACTGGGAAAAGTATCAGGATCACATGTTCATCGTCGAGGTCGACGAGGAGCACGCCCGCGAAAAGGCGGTCAATGCACTCAAGCCGATGAACTGCCCCTGCCATGTGCAGATCTTCAACCAGGGGCTGAAATCCTACCGCGACCTGCCGCTGCGCATGGCCGAATTCGGATCGTGCAACAGATATGAGCCGTCGGGCGCGCTGCACGGCATCATGCGCGTGCGCGGCTTTACCCAGGACGACGGGCATATCTTCTGCCGCGAAGACCAGATCGAAAGCGAAACCGCGCGCTTCATCGCCTTTCTCAGCGAGGTGTACCGCGATCTGGGGTTCGAGAGCTTCAAGGTCAAATTCTCCGACCGGCCCGAGACGCGCGCCGGCTCGGACGAGGTCTGGGACAAGGCCGAGGAAGCCCTGCTGAACGCCACCCGCGCCGCCGGGATCGAGCCCGAGCTGAACCCCGGCGAGGGCGCCTTCTACGGCCCCAAGCTGGAATTCGTGCTGACCGACGCGATCGGCCGCGACTGGCAATGCGGCACGCATCAGGTGGATTTCGTGCTGCCCGAACGGCTGGACGCCAGCTATATCGGCCAGGATGGCAACAAGCACCGGCCCGTGATGCTGCACCGTGCCACGCTGGGCAGCTTCGAGCGGTTCATCGGCATCCTGATCGAGCAACACGCGGGGCGCCTGCCCTTCTGGCTGGCGCCGCGTCAGGTGGTGGTCGCATCGATCGTCTCGGATGCGGATGATTACGTGCAGGAGATCACGCAGGCGCTGCGCGCGGCCGGGGTGCGCGCCGAAGCCGACGTGCGCAACGAAAAGATCAACTACAAGGTCCGCGAACATTCCGTCGGCAAGGTGCCGGTGATCCTCGCCGTCGGCCTGAAGGAGGTCGAGGAGCGCACCGTGACCCTGCGGCGGCTGGGCGAAAAACAAACTTCGGTCCTGCCGTTGGAGGACGCGCAGACCGCGCTCAGCGCAGAGGCGCGCCCGCCGTTCTGATCTGAGCGCCGGAGCTCCGTGGCCGAGCCCGTTCCCGGCCCTCAGGCCGCGGCCCGGCCCGCCATTATGACACCGATTTTCGCCCGCAAAACGGCGGGCGACGAAATCTAATGAATTTTTGCAAAAGCGTATTTACAATTTATTTAATATCGGTAGATTCGTTTTATCAACAGGCTCAAATTACAGGAAAATCCACCACTCACGCCCTTCCATGACCATGAGACTCTTTTTTGAGTCAGGTTTTCGATACTGCCTCGGGGCGGAGTCTGTCCGCGACGCCCCTACTGTGCTCGTAATTTCATCTGTCCCATGATGTCTCTGCCTCGTTTACGAATGATCCAGGGGTTTAAGTCGAGCAATACCCGCCGGTCGAAAGACCGGCGGTTTTTTTTTCCGTGCAGCGGCAGAAAGCTTACGACGCCGTGCCAATTCCGAACCTGGCCTGAACCTCGCGCGTCCATCCCAGAGATCTGTTGCCCGCATCCTCGATCACCGGGCGTTTCATCAACGCGGGATGTTCGTGCAGCAGATCGACCGGATCGCGCTGCCGCTCTGCCTCGTCCAGGCCGCGCCAGGTGGTAGAGCGGGTGTTGAGCAACGTCGGCCCGAATTCGGCCAGCAGTGCCCGCAGCGCCTCGCGGTCCAGCGGGTCGGACCGCACGTCGACCAGTTCCACCTGTCGTCCCTGCCCCGACAACGCCTTGACCGCCTTGCGTGTCGTGTCGCAGGCTTTCAATCCGTAAACCTTCATTATGCCACCGTATTTTTTTTCGCCGGGGGCCAGTTCCCGGCCTCACAATCTATTTAACATCCTTGTCTTTCGTGCGGAACGCCTACCTTGATTCCATGTGACGACCGACTTTCTGAAGACCGCTTCTTACAAGGGACACCGGACGACGCGGAAGTTCAGGCAGCACCGTGCCGCTGCATGCTGCGAGCGGAGTGAGTAACGAGGAGGACTACCATGCCTACAGGCACCGTGAAATGGTTCAACACAACCAAGGGCTACGGCTTCATTGCGCCTGACGACGGTGGCAGCGACGTGTTTGTACATATTTCCGCCGTCGAAAGAGCCGGGCTGACAGGGCTCGCGGACAACCAGAAGGTTGCATACGAACTTCAGGAGGGGCGCGACGGCCGCAAGCTGGCGGCGGATCTTCAGGCCACCTGAGCGGCCCGGACCCTGCGCAGCGGCGCCCCGGCGCCCCTGCACAGGCATGAGACGACGCCGCGCGATCAGCCCTTCAGGATCGCTTCGAATTCGCGCCATTCGCCCCGGCTCATGGCGGAGCTTTCCTGGGTGACCTCTTCGCCCCGGATCATCCGGCGGATGCAGTCCAGCGCCTTGCCCGACAGGTTGGCGCCGCCGATGCGGTAATCCTCGAAGGCCCCGTAGGCGACGGGCACCCAATCTGCGACGATCTTGCAGATCACGTCTGCATAGACACGGATTTCATACTGCGCATGGGCGTCGGCGCGCAGGCGGAGGAAATGCAGCAGATTGTGCAGATCCACCTTCCAGTACCACTGGGTATAGACATTGGCGGGCAGGTTCATCCGCGCCAGCTCACGCGCGAGTCCGTCCTGGCCGTCCTGCGACAGCATGGATTCGTAATGGTCATAGGCGCGATCCGCGTCGCTTTTGAGCATGTTGAGGACGCGCTCGGCTTCCTGCCCCTGCAAGACCGCGCCCCGGCCCTGGTTGTTGACGGTCGATTGCGCCGCCAGCTGGTCGGGCTGGGGGATGTAAAACTCCCGGTCGAGAATCGAATAGCGCGCGGAATATTCGTTGACGTTGGCGGTGCGGTGCCGGATCCACTGGCGCGCCACGAACACCGGCAGCTTCACGTGCAGCTTGACCTCGCACATCTCGAACGGCGTCGAATGCCAATGCCGCATCAGATAGCGGATCAGCCCTTCGTCGTTGCTGACGTGCTTGGTGCCCGCGCCATAGCTCACCCGCGCAGCCTGCACGATGGCGGCGTCATCGCCCATGTAGTCGATCACCCGCACGAACCCGTGGTCCAGCACCTCATGCGCCTTGTAAAGATGCGCCTCCATCCCGTCACTCACGGCGCGAAGTGTGGGCCGGGTCTGGCTGCGCAGCGCGTCGATTTCGGCCTGCTGGTCGTGGGTGATGGGCATTTGGTCCTCCGGCGGAATCGCGTTGCGTCAAGCTAGCATATTGGCGGGTGGGGAAAACCTGATACCTGCCCGCCCCGGCCGGAGCGTTGTGCGGGTTTGCTCGGCGGCGCGGTGTGCTATGTGATCGGCAGATGGTCAACCGAAGAGGATGATATGCAAATCAACTATCTGCACACAATGGTCCGGGTGAAGGATCTCGACGCGACGATCGCATTCTTCTCGCTGCTCGGATTGAAGGAAATCCGGCGTATGGACAGCGACAAGGGGCGTTACACGCTGGTCTTCATGGCGCCTCCGGGTCAGGAAGAAGCCCCGGTGGAGCTGACCTACAACTGGGACGGCGACGACGCGCTGCCTTCCGACAGCCGCCATTTCGGCCATCTCGCCTATGGGGTGGAGGACATCTACGCACTTTGCGCGCATCTGCGCGACAACGGCGTGACGATCAACCGGCCGCCGCGTGACGGGCACATGGCCTTCGTACGCTCCCCCGACAACATCTCGATCGAGCTGTTGCAGATGGGCGAGGCCAAGGCCCCCGAGGAACCCTGGGCTAGCATGGAAAACACCGGCAGCTGGTGAACGGCCGCACGATCGGCAGGGCGCTGGTCGCCGCGGTGCTGGTGTTTCTGACGCTGGCATCGACCGGCGGTGCGGCGCAGGCCTGTCGGCTGGCGCTGGTGCTGGCGCTCGACGTCTCGTCCTCGGTGGACAGTCGCGAGGACGCCTTGCAAAGGCAGGGTCTGGCGGCCGCGCTGCTGTACGATCCGGTCCGTCGGGCGGTGCTCGACGATCCCGCGAACCCGGTGGCGCTGGCGGTGTTCGAATGGTCGGGGCGCGATCAGCAGCAGGTGATCCTGGACTGGACCCTGCTGCGATCGGAGGCCGCGCTGCGCCGTGCCGCGGGCATCCTGCGCGCCAGCCGACGCGGCCATTCGCAGTTTCCCACCGCGGCGGGCTATGCATTGGGCTATGCCGCAAGTGTCTTCGCGACCGCGCCCGACTGCCTGTTCCGCACCCTCGACGTCAGTGGCGACGGCATCAACAACGCGGGCTTCTCTCCCGCGCTGGCCTATGCCAACTTTCCGCTCGACGGGATCACGGTGAATGCGCTGGCGATCCTTGGCGGCGGCAAGGGGGCTGCGGATGACGCGGCGCTGCTGGAGTTCTACCGCAAACAGATCCTGCGCGGCCCCGGCGCCTTTCTGGAGGTGGCCGCGAATTATGAGGATTTCGAACGCGCGATCCGCCGCAAGCTGGAGCGGGAGATACGCGCCAAGCTGACAGGGCGCGCGCCGACAGCGCCCCCTTCGGGCACCCGCAGGTCGGGCGGCACC
The DNA here is from genome assembly GCF_052826345.1 of Brevirhabdus sp. Taxonomy (NCBI): domain Bacteria; kingdom Pseudomonadati; phylum Pseudomonadota; class Alphaproteobacteria; order Rhodobacterales; family Paracoccaceae; genus Brevirhabdus; species Brevirhabdus sp. The sequence continues at coordinate 24,658 of NZ_JBRBUA010000058.1, forward strand.
GCCTTTGCCGGACCTGCAATGACCTTGGGCGGGTCCAGCGCGGACGGGTACAGCGCGAACCGGCCGCCCGCTTCGGGCAACCAAGCCCCGGACAACCGCATGTGGAACGGTATCGCCCCGCGGAAAAACCCCGCCTCGGGCCCGGCCGCGCGGGCGCCTTGGGCCGCCGCGCCGGGTCCCACGTCGACCGACGATACCGCGCCGACGGCCGGTCGGGGTTAGCACGATGGATCGGCAGCCCCCGGTCACGGCCCGCTCGGTCTCGGTCTTTTCGGCGGCCTTTCCGGTGGTCTTTTCGGCGATTCTCCTCGCGTTGGTGCTGGCGACAAGCGCTGCGGCCGGTGCCGCGTGCAGGCAGGCACTGACGCTGGGACTGGATGTTTCGGGTTCGGTAGATGATGCGGAATACCGTCTGCAACGCGACGGGCTGGCCGCCGCGCTTGCGCATCCTGACGTGCGCGCGGCCTTGCTGGCGATGCCCTCCGCGCCGGTGCGGCTGCAAATCTTCGAATGGAGCAGCCGGAACTTTCAGCGCATCCTTCTGCCCTGGGCCGAGATCACCGGCCCCGAAGCGCTGGACAGCGCGATCACACGGTTGCGCGGCAGCCGCCGTGTCGCCGCCCCCTCGACCACCGCGCTGGGCACCGCGATGCGGTTCGGCCTGGACCAGCTTGCCCGCCATTCAGCCTGCTGGGAACGCACGCTGGATCTTTCGGGCGACGGGCAGTCGAATGAGGGGCCGCGCCCCCGATCGGTGCAGGCCGCCGCATCCCCCGGCACAGGCGCGACGATCAACGCGCTGGTGGTCGGCACCGATACCGCGCAGGCAGAAATCAGCCGCCCCGCCGGTATCGCCGAACTTTCGGCCTATTTTCGCGCCGAGGTCATCCGCGGCCCCGGCGCCTTCGTCGAAACCGCGATCGGCTTTGACGACTATGAACGCGCAATGGTCCGCAAACTGCTGAGAGAGCTGCGCGCCCTCGCGCTGAGCCGCCTTCTTGTCGGCGGCAGTGGCAGCAGAAGCAGCGGCGGCGGCGCAGCTGGCATTGTCGCTGGTGACGAGGCGATGGCCGAACCGTCAGATAGGCGCTTGCGTCAATAGATGTACCTGATCTGATCGCTCCAGTACCGCTCGACCCGGCGCAGGGCGACGTTGATTTCTTCCACCCCCCGGGGGTCGAGAATGCCGCGCGATTGCAGCGCCTCGGCGTGGCGGGAGAACAGCCCGGTGACCCGGTCGCACACGTTACGGCCCTTCGGCGTCAGCCGCACCCGCACCGAACGCCGGTCGATCTCGCAGCGCTGATGATGCATATAGTCCATCTCGACCAGCCGCTTGAGGTTGTAGGAAACGTTGGACCCCTGATAATAGCCGCGCGATTTCAGCTCTCCGGCGGTGACTTCGTTGTCGCCGATGTTGAACATCAAAAGCGCCTGCACCGCATTGATGTCCAGGATATTGAGCCGCTCGAACTCATCCTTGATGACGTCCAGCAACAGCCGGTGCAATCGCTCCACCAACGCCAGACTTTCGAGATACCCCACCATGAAGGTTTTCTGCCCGCTGGGGTCGAAATTGATTTTCTGAATGCTCATCTGGCCTCTCCGCCTGTGTACATTTAGGGAACATTGGCGGCAAATTCCAAACATCGGGTTAAGCGAAAACCCGTCAGCGTGCGCGCGTCCTCTTTTTCAGAATTTCCTCGATCAGCGCGGAAAACCGTTCCGGCGCGGGATCCTGGCCGGAAAACCAGCGGTAGAGGTCCTGGTCGTTCTCTTCCAGCAGCGCATCGTATTGCGCCAGTTCGTCGACACTCATCCCCTCCAGATGCGAATCGGCGTGGGGGCCCAGGATCATGTCCATTTCCTTGATGCCCCGGCGCCAGGACCGCATTTTCAGCCGTTTCAGCCTGGCCTCAAGGCTTTCGCGCGTCTCCGGCATCGCTCAGCCCTGCGCCGCGCTGCGCAGGCGCTTTTCCAGCGTGCCCAGCCGGTCGGCCATGCGCGAAAGCTCCGCCTTGAGCTTGCGCATCTCGGTCAGCACCGCCGCCGTGGTCTCGGGCATGTCGGTCTCGTCGGAGGGGGCCGACAACCCGTCGCCCTCGCCGGTCAGCAGCCACATCAGCGACACGTTCAGGATACCCGCCATCATCTGCAACTTGTTGGCGCGCGGCTCCGCCAGATCCTCTTCCCAGGCGCGGATGGTCTTCAGCTTGACGCCGAGCTTCTTGGACAGGTCCGACTGGCTCAGGCCCAGAACCTCCCGCGCGCCGGCCAGCCGATCGCCGAAGGTTGCGGTCTCGGCGGAGTACCAGCCGCCATCCCCGCCATCCGCGGTGGAGGTGGAGGTTCCGGGGCCGGCATTGCTCGTCTCTTCGGTCATGAAATATCCTTTCGCATATCAGCTTGAACGGTGCTCGGATCGACCCTAAGACATGGCCCCGGTACATACAAACCGGAGTCCCCCATGTCCCTGCTGTCCGCGACACTCGACCGTGTGAAACCCTCGCCCACCATCGTCGTGACCACCAAGGCGCAGGAGCTCAAGGCCGCGGGGCAGGATGTCATCGGTCTGGGGGCGGGGGAACCCGATTTCGACACGCCGCAGAACGTCAAGGACGCCGCCGTGCGCGCCATCGCCGAGGGCCGGACCAAATATACCGCCGTCGACGGCATCCCCGAGCTCAAGCGCGCGATCTGCGCCAAGCTCAAGCGGGACAACGCGCTGGATTACACCCCCGCGCAGGTGTCCGTGGGCACCGGCGGCAAGCAGATCCTCTATAACGCGCTGATGGCCACGCTGAACCCCGGCGACGAGGTGGTGATCCCCGCCCCCTATTGGGTCAGCTATCCCGACATGGTGCTGCTGGCGGGCGGCACGCCCGTGATCGCCGAAGCGCGCGCGGAAACCGCCTACAAGCTGACGCCCGACGCGCTGGAGGCCGCGATCACCGCGCGCACGAAATGGTTCATCTTCAACTCCCCCTCGAACCCCACCGGCGCGGGATACACCCGCGCGGAGCTGAAGGCGCTGACCGACGTGCTGTTGCGTCACCCGCAGGTGCAGATCATGTCCGACGACATGTACGAACATCTGGTCTACGACGGGTTCGAATTCTGCACCCCCGCGCAGGTGGAGCCGCAGCTCTACGACCGTACGCTGACCGTCAACGGCGTGTCCAAGGCCTATGCGATGACGGGCTGGCGCATCGGATATGCGGCAGGGCCGGAAAAGCTGATCGGCGCCATGCGCAAGATCCAGTCGCAAAGCACCTCCAACCCCTGCTCTATCTCGCAATGGGCCGCGGTCGAGGCGCTGAACGGCCCGCAGGACTTTCTGGCCGCCAACAACGCGGTCTTCGCGCGGCGGCGCAACCTGGTGGTGGACATGCTCAACCAGATCGAGGGCGTCAGCTGCCCGGTGCCCGAGGGGGCGTTTTACGTCTACCCCTCGATCGCGGGGCTGATCGGCAAGACCTCCGCCGCGGGCGCGCAGATCGACACGGACGAGGATTTCGCCACCGCGCTGCTGGAGGAAACCGGCGTCGCGGTGGTCTTCGGAGCGGCCTTCGGCCTTTCGCCCTGCTTCCGCGTCAGCTACGCTACCTCGGACGAGGCGCTGACCGAGGCCTGCACACGCATCCAGAGGTTCTGCGCCGCATTGTCGTGACGGTCTCGCAATCGGCTTGAAGGGGCGAAATGTCGGTCGAACTGCCTGATTTCTACTTCCGTGTCAGGGAGAACGGCGCCTTCGTCTTTCGGGTCGATACCGAAAACCGGCAGCGCCGCATCGACATGACGCAGATCGCCGTCGTGAATATCCGCAACGGCGATATCAAACCGCATGGCGATCACCGCTTGTCGCGCGAGGAGACGGAGATCATCCGTGACTGGATGGCCGAACGGCGCGACGTGCTGGCGCGGCGCGAAATCGACGATATCTTCCGCGCGATCGACCACCTCAACCTGACGACCCATTGGGTGCAAAGCCGCGCCAGCGTGGAAGATCTGGACGAGGTGACCGACAGCCTGCTGCTGGCGATGCACGATCTGCGCAGCGCGCTGGTGCGCAAGAAGGCCGACGCGCTGATAAAAGCGCGCGATCCGCAGGCGGACGGCTGACGCAGCCGCCCCCTGCCGGCGGGGCGCCGTCGGCACAGGGCGGACTCGAGTATTTTCACCAAGAAGAAGCGGGCCTCTTCAGCCGACAGCAGGCGACGGCGGCAATCTGACGGAGCGGGTCCAGAAGCGCACCATCAGCAGGATCGCGGCCAGACCAAGGCCGATCACCAGCCCCGCCCAGACCCCGACACCGCCAAACCCGAGGCGGAACCCCAGCACGTAGCTGACAGGTATGCCGATCAGCCAATAGCTGAGCCCCGCATAGAGCATCGGCACGCGCGCGTCCTGCACCCCGCGCAGCAGCCCCAGCGCCATGACCTGCGCCCCGTCCGCCAGCTGGAACACCCCGGCCATGGCCAGCAGCCCGGTGCCCACCGCCAGGATACGCGGCAGCATCGGGTCGGAGGGATCGACGAAGATCGACAGCAGGGGCTCAGGCACCCACAGAAACAGCGCCGTGGTGAATAGCGCCACGCCGGTGGACAGCCCGATCGCGACCAGCCCGCCCAGCCGCAGGGCGTGTTCGTCGCCCTGCCCCGCCGCGCGGCCCGCGCGCACCGTGGCGGCATTCGACAGGCCCACATGCACCATGAACGCGAATCCCACCAGTTGCAGCGCGATGCCATGCGCGGCCAGTGTGACCTCGCCCAGCCAGCCCATCATCACGGCGGAGGCCGAAAACAGCCCGGATTCGGCGAGGCTGGTCAAGCCGATGGGCCAGCCGAGGTGAAACACCGTGCCGAAGACCTCGCGGTCGGGGCGCCAGAGACGTTGGAACAGCGCGTGTTCGGGCGTGGCCGTGTTGACATAGGCCACCAGCACCCCGAGCGTCAGCAACTGGGTCACCACGGACGCGATCGCCGCCCCCCTGAGCCCGAGTTCCGGCAGCCCCAGATGGCCGAAGATCAGCACCCAGTTGACCGCCGCGTTCAGCACCGCCGCCAGCACCGTCGCCCAGAGCACCACCTGCGTGCGTTCGAGTGCGGCGAAATGGCTTTTCAGCACCATCACCAGCAGCGCCGGAAACATCCCCCAGGCCGCGATGCGCAGGTAGTCCTGGGCCGCCGCGGCCACGTCATCGGTCTGCCCCATCGCCAGCAGCAGCGCCTCAGACCACAGCAGGAGCGGCAGCAGCGCGGCCGCATAAAGGACGACGATCCACATCCCCATGCGGGTGATGCGGCGCACCTGCTGGGGTTGCCCGGACGCCTCCGCCGAGGCCACGAGCGGCGTGACCGCCCAGGCGAAGCCCGATCCCATGATGAAGAGCAGGAAAAAGAAGGACTGCGCGAGCACGACCGCCGCCAGCGCGCCGACGTCGTACCAGCCCAGCATGATGGCATCGGTGACGTGAATGGCGAATTGCGCCATATGGCTGCCGATCAGCGGCAGGCCGAGCGCCAGAACCGCATAGGCATGGGCGCGGACGCTCGACTTGGAAACCCGCCCATTGTGATTATGTCGCATGCGCCTGCTCATCGATACGGGTTAATCGAGCGGTGCATGGACGGCAAGGCTGCGATTGCGGGCACAGACGGGCTTTGCAGGCGCGCCCGCAATCCTGGGCTGCCGCCGCATGGCGCAACATGTTGCGTCACCGCGCGCCGGATGGTCTAATGAAGGGCAAATCCGGGACAGAAGAAGAATCGAGCAGCATGGCCACCAGCGACCTTTTGAGCAGTGCGGCGGAACCCGCCTATGACGCCTCTTCGATCGAGGTGCTGGAGGGGCTGGAGCCCGTGCGCAAACGCCCCGGCATGTATATCGGCGGCACCGACGAACGGGCGCTGCACCATCTGGTGGCCGAGGTGCTCGACAACTCCATGGATGAGGCGGTCGCGGGCCATGCTAACCGGATCGAGGTGGAGCTGCACGCCGATTACTCCGTTTCCGTGCGCGACAACGGCCGCGGCATCCCGGTCGATCCGCACCCCAAGTTTCCCGACAAATCCGCGCTGGAGGTGATCCTGTGCACGCTGCATGCGGGCGGCAAGTTCTCGGGCAAGTCCTATGAGACTTCGGGCGGGCTGCATGGCGTCGGCATCTCGGTGGTCAACGCGCTGTCGGATCATGTCCGGGTCGAGGTGGCGCGCAATCGCGAGCTCTTCGCGCAGGAATTTTCCCGTGGCATTCCCCGGGGCCCCGTCGCACCGGCGGGCGCGGCGCCGAACCGGCGCGGCACCACGGTGACGTTCCATCCCGACGCCGAGATCTTCGGCTCGCTCAAATTCAGGCCCGCGCGGCTGCTCAAGATGGTGCGTTCCAAGGCCTATCTGTATTCCGGCGTCGAGATACGCTGGAAAACGGCCATCGACGACGGGGAAACCCCGGCGGAGGCCATCTTTCACTTCCCCGGCGGGCTTTCGGATTATCTGACCGAAACGCTGGGCGAGGCCGCGACCTATGCCGACAAGCCCTTCGCGGGAAAGGTGTCGTTCCAGGAGAAGTTCAGCCAGCCGGGATCGGTGGAATGGGCGATCAACTGGACGCCCGCGCGCGACGGGTTCATCCAGTCCTATTGCAACACCGTGCCCACCCCCGAGGGCGGCACCCATGAGGCCGGGTTCTGGGCGGCGGTGCTGAAGGGCATCCGCGCCTATGGCGATCTGGTCGGCAACCGCAAGGCCACCAACATCAACCGCGACGATCTGAACGCGGGCGGCTGCGCGCTGGTGTCGTGTTTCATCCGCGAGCCGGAGTTCGTGGGCCAGACCAAGGACCGGCTGGCCACGGTCGAGGCCGGCAAGCTGGTCGAAGGCGCGGTGCGCGACCATTTCGACAACTGGCTGGCCGCCGACACGAAGGCCGCGGGCGCGATCCTGGATTACCTGGTGCTGCGCGCCGACGAGCGGCTGCGCCGCCGCGCCGAGAAGGAGACGCAGCGCAAATCCGCCACCAAGAAGCTGCGCCTGCCCGGCAAGCTGACCGATTGTTCCGCCACCAACCGCGACGGCACCGAGCTGTTCATCGTGGAGGGCGACAGCGCCGGCGGGTCGGCCAAGATGGCACGCGACCGGAAAACCCAGGCCCTGCTGCCGTTGCGCGGCAAGATCCTGAACGTGCTGGGCGCGGCCAGCGCCAAGATGGGCGCGAACGCCGAGATCAACGACCTGTGCCAGGCGCTGGGGGTCGGGCTCGGGACGAAATTCAACGTCGAGGACCTGCGCTACGACAAGGTCATCATCATGACCGACGCCGATGTGGACGGCGCGCATATCGCATCGCTTCTGATGACGTTCTTCTTCACCCAGATGCGGCCGATGATCGACGCGGGCCATCTGTACCTCGCCTGCCCGCCGCTGTTCCGTCTGACCCAGGGCGCCCGCCGTGTCTATTGCCTCGACGAGGCCGAGAAGGACGTCGCGCTGGCCAAGGGTCTGGGCGGCAAGGGCAAGATCGACGTCAGCCGCTTCAAGGGGCTGGGGGAGATGGACGCGAAGGACCTCAAGGACACCACGATGAATCCCGAGACGCGCAAGCTGATCCGGGTGACCATCGACGAGGACATGGCGGGCGAGACCGGCGATCTGGTGGAGCGTCTGATGGGCAAGAAACCCGAGATGCGGTTTCAGTACATTCAGGAAAATGCGCGCTTCGTGGAGGAGCTGGACGTCTGAACGCCCCCGCGCCGAGGATGGCGCGCGTCGCGGATTTCGAGTATTTATTCCAAGAAGAAGCGGCAGGCCAGACATGAGCTTCGGCGACGGCGGGCAGCTTGACGGGTTGACGGGATCAGGACCGAGGGGGCCGGAATTGGCGGGGTCAAGATCGGCGGGACCAGAATCGGCGGGGCAAAAATGGGCGAGGCGCAAATGAAGGCGGACCCGGCGAAAGACGCGCAGCGTTTCAACGTGCTGGCGATCGCCCAGGGCGGGCGGCTGGAATATGAGGCCGCGCTCTTCGCCGCGTCCTTTCGCGCGGCGAACCCGGAATTCGCGGGCCGCTTGATCTTTGCCGAGCCGCAGCCCGGCCCGTGCTGGGACCATGATCCGCGCATCCAGGACCCGGCGGTGCGCGAGCTGCTGATCGAGCTGGGGGCGGAAATCCTGCCCTTCGCATCGGAGCATTTCGGATCGAGCTACCCCAACGGCAACAAGATCGAGGCGCTTTCGGTGCTGCCGGCCGGGCAACCCTTCGTCTTCTTCGATACCGACACGCTGCATCTCGCCCCGCTTGGCGATGTGCCGTTCGATTTCGCGCGGCCTACCGCATCGATGAAGCGCGAAGGCACCTGGCCGCAGCAGGAGCTTTACGGTCCCGGCTACACCGAAACATGGGGCGCGCTTTACGACAAGTTCGGGCTGGATTTCGCCAGCTCGCTCGACCTGACCCAGCCCGATGAATATTGGGAACGCTATCTTTATTTCAACGCGGGCTGGTTCCTTGGCGCCGATCCGGTCGCATTCCGGCGCTGGTTTCTGGATTACGCGCTGGCGATCCGCGATGACACGCCGGAGGCGCTGGTCTGCCAGCCGCTTTATCCGTGGCTCGACCAGATCGCGCTGCCGCTTGTCATCCACAAGCTGGGGGGCGGTCGCGACACGCTCGAAGAGGGCTGGCTCGACGGGCGCACCACCTGCCACTGGCGCGTGCTGCCGCTGGCCTACGCGCGCGAGGACGATCGCGTGATCGCGGTGCTCGAGGATGTCAGCAAGCCCAACCGCATCAAGAAGGTGCTGAAGGCATACGATCCGTTCAAGCGGATGATCTTTCAGGGGCGCGGGCAGAAGGTGCGCGCCCTCTTCGACCGGGACGACCTGCCGCGCAAGGAACAGCAGATCCGCAATATCATCAAACGCAACCGGCTGTGGATGCGCTGACGCGAAGGCACGGCCGGGCGGGTCCGGCCGTGGCTTCGTGCCGGACGGCCCGTCCTACAGCGCGGGCGCGATCTCATAGGTGATCGTCACATCGACGTTGAGCGTCACCTCGCCCTCGGCGACGGGCACCTGGCTTTCGCGGGCGGCCATCGCGTTCATACGCATCATGCCGGGCGGCTGGCTGCGGGTCTGTTCATCCAGCGACAGGATGCCGATGATCTTCAGCCCCGCCGCCTGCGCATATAGATCCGCCTTGCGCCTTGCGTCCGCGATCGCGTTGCGGCGCGCCGCATCGGTCGATTCCTGCGGCGCGCTCAGACCGAATTCCAGACCGCGAAACTCATTCACCCCGGCCTGCACCACCTGATCCAGCACCACGCCCAGCCGCGGCAGATCGCGCACCCTGACGGTAATCGTGTTGGAGGCGCGGTAGCCCTCGATCCGGGGCGCATCGCCCTGACCGTCGGGCTTGGGGCGATTGTCGAAGACCGGATAAAGCCTCAGCCCCGAGGTCTGCATGTCGCGCGCGGCGATCCCCTCGGCCTTGAGCACGTCGAGCGTGGCGGCGACCATCTTGCTGTTGTCGGCAAGCGCCTCGGCGGCGGTGGCCTTCTGCGTGGTGGCGCCAAGGGTGATCGTCGCCATGTCCGGCGGCAGGTCGACCGACCCCTCCCCGGTCACCGTCATCCGCGCGGGCATCCGCGCGGGGTCCGCGAGCTGCGGGCCTTGCGCCAGCGCGGGCAGCGCCGTCGGCAGCATCAGAACAAGTGCCAAAACAAGCTTCGTCATTGAACGTCCCTCCGTTGTCCCGAGGATCGGCGCCATCCCGCAAAGTGACAAGCCGCGTCTTCCCGGACTCGGCGGAAATCTGCTATGATCACGAAAAGAGCAGCAGGAACCGCACACCCATGACCTTCGCCATGTTAAGTCTACTGCGATGAAACCAAATTTCGCATTGGATCTGTCGCACGACGGGATAAATCTGCTGCTGCGTGGCCGCAACGGCTGGCTGCGCGTGGGCGAGGTTGCGCTGGACGACCCGGACATGAACCAGGCGCTGCGCATGTTGCGCCGTTCTGCCGCCGATCTGGCGCAGGGCGGGCTGAGCAGCAAGCTGCTGATTCCCAATTCGCAGATCCTCTACACCCGGCTCAGGGCGCCCGGCCCCGATGACGACAGCCGCCGCGCGCAGATCCGCGCCGCGCTGGAGGGGCGCACCCCCTATGACGTGGACGATCTGGTGTTCGACTTCGTCGATACCAGCGAGCCGCAGGTCATGGTTGCGGTCGTCGCCCGCGCCACCCTGCAGGAGGCGGAGGATTTCGCCACCGAACACAGGCTCAACCCCGTCAGCTTCGCCGCGCGACCTGATCCTGCGCGCTTTGCCGGGGAGCCGTTTTTCGGCGAGACGCGTTATGCCGCCACGATCCTGAACGGCGCGGCGGTGGAACGCGACACCACGCCCGTCGTGGTTCGCGGGGCGGCCTCCTCCGATCCGTCGGCCTTCGCGGAGGCGGGCGCGGAGGCAGGCGCGGAAGGGTATGGCGCCGCGTCGTCCCCGCCCCCCGCCTCCGATGCGGAACCGGCGGAAGACCTCGGCGGGCCATCCGGGGCGGGCGAGGCCGGATCGGCTGTGTCCGAGCGCGACGCGCGCGTCGAAAGGGACGCTGCGAAGGGCGGTGATGGCGATCCGACGCCCCCTCCGGCAGATGACGCGCCGCCGCGTGCCGCGGCAGACCTAGACGAAGCAAAGCGTGCATCCGCGGCTGCGCCGCGGGCGGAGTCGGAAGAGGCGGCGCCGGTCGAGCCGGAGCGCGGGTTTGCCGAAGCCCCGACCGCATTTTCCTTCCGCTCGCGCAGGGACGCCGGGGCCAAGGACGGATCGACGCCGCCCTCGCTCGATCAGATCTCCTCGCGCATCCTCAAGCTCGCGGAGGCCGAGCGGCGGCTTTATACGCCCGTTCCGCCGAAAACCCCCGGCGCGGCACCGCTGACAAGCGCCGAGAAACCGGATCGCACGAGCGTCGATCTTGCCGAACCCGTCGCGCGCGGCGGTGACGCGCCCCGCGGCACGATTGAGACGCGGACCTCGGCAACCGGCGCCACGCGGGACAAGAGCACGGCGACCGCCGGCGCGCAGGCCTTCACGGAGGAGCCCGCCGATAAGACGGATGCCGCCATCCGGCCCGCCGACGGCACCGGGCAGGCAGCCGCAGGACGCCTCAACGCATCCGACGCGGGCGCATCCTCCGACACCGACCGGGGGCTGGGGGCGTTGCGCGCCACCCGGTCGACCGGCGCGGACAGCCGCATCGCGCCGCTGCCGGAGCTGCCCGAGACGTCGCCGCCCGTCGCGGCCCATCGGGTGCAAGCGCCCAGGCGCCCCGCTTTTTCCGCCGACGACCATACCCCCCCGCATGAGCCGCCCCCGGCGCCGCATATGCTTGCCGGGTTCATGGCGCGCAGTGCCAATCTGAAATCCGGGCGCGTCATCGGTGCCGCCAAGCCCGACCCCGAGGCGGAGGCGATGACCGTGTTCGGCGCGCGCCAATCGCAGCGTCCGCAGCGCAACCGCACCGGGCTGCTGCTGACGGCCGTGCTGGTTCTCGTGCTGATCGCCGTCGCGGCGCTGTCGTCGATGTACCTGGCGCCTTCGGTCGCCAATCTGTTCCGCGATCCGGCGCAGCTGATCGCGCAGGCGGAGCCGCCCGCCGCCGTGACGCCGTCGGTATCGCCCGCCGACGACACCGCCACCGCCCTTGTCGAAACCACGGCTGTCGAAACCACGGTGCGCCCGGTTGCGCCCGCGAAAACGCCGCCCGCACCGCAAGCCCAGCCGGTCACGGAGATCGTGGCCCGGGCCGAGGCGAGCGACATGCAGATCGCCGCCGTCGCCCCGGCAAAAGACACCGGGACGGCCGCGCTCGACACGCTCAACCTGGCGGGCGCGCCGCGCGGGCGCTCTGCCGTCGGCAACGCGCGGGCCTCCCGCCAAAGCTCGGGCCGCCTGCCCACGACGCGAGAGACCGAGCGTCGCTATGCGGCGACCGGGATCTGGCTGTTGCCGCCGCGCCAGTCGCCCACGCCCTCGCCGCGCACAGAGGTCAGCGACGGAATCGTTCTCGCCTCGATCGATCCGGTCAACCGTTCGCAGGACGCCCTCGCGCTGCCCGATGTGTTGCGCGACACCCAAGACACCCCCTATGGCGTGCCGCCCCTGCCGTCCGACACCACTGCCAGCCCCGCCGGGGCGACGGACACCGCGCGCGCCCTGCCCGCGGACGACCCCAGCCCGAATGCCGACCTGCGCGACCGCGCCGGCCCGCCGCCGGTGGTGAACGCGGCGAGCACCGCCAAGTACCGTCCGATCTATCGCCCGCGAACGGCGACGGCGACGGCGGCGGGCGCGGATACCGCTGGCCCTGACGCCCCTGCTGCCGCTGCCGACACCTCCGCGACGACGTCCGGATCGGCGCCCGGATCGACGCCCGGATCGGCACCCGCCTCCGCCGCCGCATCCATCTATGCGCCCACCGCGTCGCGGCCGGTGGTATCGGCGGCGAAGGCGGGCGATCCGCGCCCGTTGCCGCGCCCCGGAGGCGCCGCGCGTCCGGCGGATGCGCCCGGCGCTGCGGGGGGCACGTCCGCGAATGCGCCTGATGCGAAACCGGATCTGGAAAATGCCACGAAACAGGCGGTCGCGGCCTCCGCCGTGCCGGTCGACAGGCCCAACAACCTGCGAGAGGCCTTCGCCCGCCTGCAGGCCGCCCGCGAGAAGGAAGCCGCCGCCGCCCGCGCCCGTGCGCGCAAGACCAACACGCAGATCGCCACAACGCCGACCGTCGCCAGACAGGCGACCACCACGAACGCGATCCAGCTGGGTCAGGTCAGTCTGATCGGGGTCTACGGCAGCCCCTCCAAGCGCCGGGCGCTGGTGCGTCTGCCCTCGGGGCGCTTCGTCAAGGTGGAGGTGGGCGACAAGCTCGACGGGGCGCGCGTCTCGGGCATCGGGGCGGACTCGCTCCGGCTGAAAAAGGGCAGCCGGGATATGGTGCTTCGCATGCCGAAGGGCTGATCGCGACGCCGCGCCCCGCGTGGCGGCACGGCCATCGATACCTGCGCGTCGGCTCATTGCCATCGACGCATGGACATGACCCGGCGCCGCGGATTACCCTCGGATCTCATCGCCACGTCCCCACCGCAACAGGCGGGACCGACCCATAAACCGGTGCCGTCCGCCGGGTGTGACCAGTCGACCGTCCCGCCTGCCCCGTTGCCCGCCTCTGCCCCGCCTGCCCCAACCTGCCGGTTTCAGAAAGGAACACGATGGAAGCATTTCTGATCCCCGCCGCGGTTTATCTGGCGGCGGCCGTGGTGGCCGTACCGCTCGCCACGCGGCTGGGTCTGGGATCGGTTCTCGGGTATCTGCTGGCGGGCATCGCGATCGGCCCCTTGACCGGGCTGGTCGGCGAGGAAACGCAGGATCTGCAACATATCGCGGAATTCGGCGTGGTGATGATGCTTTTCGTCATCGGGCTGGAACTGGACCCCCGCGCGCTGTGGGAAATGCGCCACCGGCTGCTGGGCCTCGGCGGGTTGCAGGTGCTGGGCACCATGGGGGTCGTGACCTCGGGCGCGATGGCGCTGGGGATGGATTGGGAATCGGCGCTGGCGATAGGCATGGTCTTCGCCCTGTCTTCCACGGCGATCGTGTTGCAGACGCTCACGGAAAAGCGGCTGTTGCGCACCGCCGGCGGCAACGCGGGGTTTTCGGTCCTGCTCATGCAGGACATCGCCGTGATCCCGATGCTCACCTTGCTGCCGCTGCTGGCGCTGCCGCATGTCAACAACCTGGCCGCCGGCGGCAAGGGCGCGGCCGCGTCCGAGAAACTGGCGACGGCGGGCGGCAATTCCGGCGAGGCCAAGGTCGCCGCCGAGGCCGCGATGTCGGTCGTCGAAAGCATGCCCGGCTGGGGTGTGGCGCTGGTGACGCTGGCGGCGGTCGCCGGGATCATCCTTTTCGGCATCTTCGCCACCCGGCCGCTGTTTCGCTTTCTGCACATGGCCCGCCTGCGCGAGCTTTACGTGGCCTTCGCCCTGCTGACGGTCGTGGGCATCGCCGCGCTGATGATGATCGTGGGGCTGTCGCCCGCGCTGGGGACCTTTCTGGCCGGGGTGGTGCTGGCCAACTCGGAATTCCGGCATGAGCTGCAATCGGATATCGAGCCGTTCAAAGGCTTGTTTCTGGGACTTTTCTTCATCACCGTGGGCGCTGGCATCAACTTCACCGTGTTTTTCGCGGCCCCGGTCAAGCTGCTGGGGTTGACGCTGGCGATGATGGCCGCGAAGGGGATGGTTCTCTACCTGCTGGCGTTGGCGTTCCGCCTGCGCGGGCGCGACCGCTGGCTGTTCACGCTGGGTCTGGCCCAGGCAGGGGAATTTGGCTTCGTGCTGATATCGGTCGCGATCCAGCAGAATGTCGTGCCCTCCGCGACCGCCGAGGCGCTGCTGCTGATGGTGGCGCTTTCGATGCTGATCACGCCGCTCTTCTTCATCGTCTACGAGGCCCTGTCGGCCAGGATCGGCGATGCGGCGGAAAGCCAGGCCGCCGATGAGATCGACGAGAAGGGAGAGGTCATCATCGCGGGCGTCGGCCGCTTCGGCCAGGTCATCAACCGTCTGGTGCAGGGATCGGGCTATCGCACGGTGGTGCTGGACCACAACCTGAAGACCATCCAGCTTATGCGGCGGTTCGGGTTCAAGGGGTTCTTCGGCGATCCCGGACGGCCCGAGCTGCTTCATGCCGCGGGGCTTATGGAGGCCCGCGTGCTGATCGTGGCGCTGGACGATCCGCAGGCGGCCACGCGGCTGGTCGACTATGCGCGGCGCACCCGCCCCGACCTGCACATCATCGCGCGCGCGCGCGACCGCGTGCATGTCTATGAGCTCTACCGCGCCGGGGCCGATGAAATCGTGAGGGAGCTTTTCGACAGCGCCCTGCGCGCGGGGCGCTATGCGCTCGAACGGCTGGGGCTGTCGGATTTCGAGGCGCGCGAAACCGCCCGGTCGTTCTACCGCCTCGACCGCGCCGCGTTGCGCGATCTGGCGGAGCTTTGGACGCCGGACACCGAGATGGGCGAGAACTCCGCCTATATCGAACGCTCCAAGCAGCTGAACAAGGAGCTGGAGGCCGCGCTCGTCACGCAGATCAGGGACCGCCGCCGCAAGAACCGCGACCCGGAGGACGAGCACGAGGCCTGAGCCCCGCTGAGGCGACCCGCAGCCCGCGCGCAGGGTCAGGCGTCGGACACGCCTGCCTCCGCGAAGGTGGCCATGCCGCTGTGGCAGGCCAGCGCCCCGCGCACCACGCCGATGGCCAGCGCCGCGCCCGAGCCTTCGCCAAGCCGCATCCCCAGATCCAGCAACGGGCGTTTGCCGAGCGCCTCCAGCAGGCGGCCGTGGGCGCCCTCGGCCGACAGATGCCCCGCGATGGCGTGATCCAGCGCCCCCGGTGCCGCGCGATGCAGGACCAGCGCGGCGGCGCAGCAGATGAATCCGTCCAGAAGGACCGGGATGCGACGCATCCGCGCGGCGGCGATCGCGCCCGCAATGGCGGCCAGTTCCCGCCCCCCCAGACGGCACAGCACCTCGAGCGGCCGGTCCAGCACGTCGCGATGCCCCGACAGCCCCGAGGCCACCGCCTGCGCCTTGAGACGGAGCGCGGCGTCGTTGATTCCGGTGCCGCGCCCGACCCATTCCTCGGGGGCACCGCCCAGCAGCGCCGCGGCAATGGCGGCGGCGGCGGTGGTGTTTCCGATCCCCATGTCGCCCGCGATGAACAGATCCGTGTCGGCGCCTACCGCGCCATAGCCCCGGCGCAGCGCCTCGAGACATTCATCGGCGGACATCGCGGGGCCACGGGTGAAATCGCCCGTGGGGCGGTCCAGATCCAGCGCCACGACATCCAGCCGCGCGCCGAAACAGGCGGCAAGCTGGTTGATCGCCGCCCCGCCGGCCTCGAAATTCGTGACCATCTGCGCCGTCACCTCGGCCGGGAAGGCCGAGACGCCGCGCAGCGCGACCCCATGGTTTCCCGCAAAGACGACCACCTGCGGATTGCGCAGCAAGGGGCGCGGATCGCCGCGCCAGGATGCGAACCAGATCGCCAACTCCTCCAGCCGTCCCAATGCGACCGGAGGCTTGGTCAGCGTCCCGTTGCGCCGTTCCGCCGCAGCCTTCGCCGTTGCATCCGGGCCGGGCAGCTCCCTCAGCAGCTCAAGAAATTCGGAAAGGGAGGAGAAGGGAATGTCTTGCATGGAGTCACTCGTTGCCTGAGGCTGCGGTAGCGGTTACGCCGATCGGGATCGGCACGGAAAGGACATGCGGTGATGCCAGCGACGCGCAGCGACAGGTTTCGCATCGGTGATATTGCATGCGCCTTCAGCCTGCTGACGCGATTTCCTTCGCAATGCAACCCAAACCGTATGGCCGCCGCGGCATGGGCCTGGCCCGTTGCCGGGGCGACGGTCGGGGCGGCGGCCGCGGTGGTCGCGGCGGCCGTGCAGTTCGCCGAACTGCCCGCAAGCCTGGCCGCCGCGATCGCCATGGCAACTTCGGCGGCGCTGACCGGGGCGATGCATGAGGACGGGCTTGCCGACACCGCCGACGGTTTCTGGGGCGGGCGCAATCGCGCAAGACGGTTGGAGATCATGAAGGACAGCCGGGTCGGCACCTATGGTGTGCTGGCGCTGATCCTGTCGCTGCTGGCGCGCTGGAGCTTGCTGACACCGCTGCTGGCGCTTCCCGGCGGGCTGTGGGCGCTGCCGGTGGTGGGTGCGGTCAGCCGCGCGCCGATGGCGGCCCTCGCGGCGGCGCTGCCCCATGCGCGCGCGGACGGGCTGTCGGCGCAGACCGGCCGCCCGCCCGATATCGCGGCCTGGGGGGCGGTGCTGCTGGCGGCAGTCGTCGCGCTGGTCTATCTGGGCTGGGCGCTCATCACGCTTGCCTTCTGGCTCACCGCCGTCATGCTGGCGGTGGCGGTGATCGCGCGGGCCAAGGTCGGCGGGCAGACCGGCGATGTGCTGGGCGCGACACAGCAGCTGGCGGAGATCGCGGCGCTTGCGGTACTGTTGAGCGCTTTGGCCTGATCCCGGCATGTCCCGTCCACCGGGGGGCGCGGCAAGCCGATTTCAGCCTCCGGCGGGGATATTTTTATCCAGAAGAAGCTGCTGAAAGGCGAAAGCCGCGGGGCTGCCGCGGCTTTCGGTGTTCGGGTCTTTTCGCAGGCGAGGTTTTCTCAGGTGAGGTTTTCGCAGGCGCCGCCGCGGATCACGCGGCGCGCGAGACCAGAACCTCATCGACCTTTTTCTGCGCGACATCCTCGTCGGAGCCGCTGACAGCGGCGACCTCGCGCGTCAGACGCTCCAGCGCGGCTTCGTAGAGCTGACGCTCGGAATAGCTTTGCTCGCGCTGATCGTCGGTCCGGTGCAGATCGCGCACCACTTCGGCGATGGAGATCAGATCGCCCGAGTTGATCTTTTGTTCATATTCCTGTGCGCGGCGCGACCACATCGCCTTTTTGACCTTGGCCTTGCCTTTCAGCGTGGCCATCGCGCGCGAAACGACATCGGGACTCGACAATGAGCGCATGCCCACTTCGGTCGCCTTGTTGGTGGGAACCCGCAGCGTCATCTTGTCCTTTTCGAAGGTGATGACGAAAAGTTCCAGCGTCAGCCCGGCGATTTCCTGCTCTTCGATCGAGACGATCTGGCCGACCCCATGCGCGGGGTAGACCACATAGTCGTTCGGACGGAATTCGGACTTTTTCGACTTACTCATGGCAGCAGCGATCCTTACAGTTGTGACCAGTCACCGAAACCGGCAGGACGGGCGGCGGAACCGCCCGGCCTGTCGGTTGATCAGGGTCGGCAAGAAACTCCCGGGGCGGGTGCAGCCCCACCGCGCGAGTTCAAGCGCATTTCACTCTTGCCATCCAATATAGCAGAAAATTGCCCTGTTCGGAAGCGCTGCATTGCAGAATAGCTTCGAGACGCAGGGTAATAAGGGGCATTTGCGGCTGCCCGGGCCGTCGTGATGCCGTCTTTCCGGCGCCGTTTCGCGAATCGGTCGGGCGCTCAGCCGCCCTCGCCCGGCTTTTCCGAAAACAGCTCGATCTTGCCTTCCTTGCCGTCCATCTCGTCAGCATTGGGCAGCGGATCTTTCTTGGTGATGATGACCGGCCATTGTTCGGAATACTTGCGGTTGAATTCGACCCATTTGTCGGTGTCGGGCTCGGTGTCCGGGCGGATCGCGTCCGCGGGGCATTCGGGTTCGCAGACGCCGCAATCGATGCATTCGTCGGGATGGATCACCAGCATGTTTTCGCCTTCGTAGAAGCAGTCCACCGGGCAGACTTCGACGCAGTCGGTGTATTTGCAGGCGATGCAGTTGTCGTTGACGATATAGGTCATGGGCTCGATCGCTTTCTTGTCGCTCGGCCGCTACCTATTCCCCTGCGAGATATCATTCAAGCGGGTCCGGGCGGGAAAGGTCGAGCTTTCGGCGATCGCGCTTGGTGGGACGCCCTTTTCCCGCCCGGACGGGACCATGCGAAACGGCTGTTCCCGCGCGCCCACCTCCGGCGTGCCCACCTCCGACGTGCTCGGCGGGCGAAGGATCGGGCTCCGGCGGGGAAAGATCATGGTAGAGCGCCTGCGCCTCCGCCGCCGGGCCGCGCCGTTCGGCCAGCCCCTCGATCCGCACGACGCGGACGCGGCGCGCCTGCGGGAAGGTCAGCGTATCGCCGGGGCCGACGGCGCGGGCGGGTTTGCCCGCACGCGCGCCGTTGACGCGCAGATGCCCGCCCGTCACCAGCTTGGCGGCCAGGCCGCGCGTCTTGAAGAACCGCGCATGCCACAGCCATTTGTCCACCCGCTGCGTCGGGCGCGGCCCTGGTGCTGCGGGTGGGGTCTGCGTGGCCAAGTTACTGCTTTTCCTTCAGCCCCATCAGCGCGGCGGCGAAGGGGTTGTCGGGATCGATCCGGTCCTTCCTGCGCTCGGGACGGGCCTGGAAGGTCTTGGGGCCTGCGTCGCGCTGATCCTTGCCGCCGGCCTTCGGACGTGGCTTGCCGCGTGGTTTGAATTTGCCGTCCGGCCTGCCGCCGGGTTTGTCACCGGACCGGCCGTTCGGCTTGCCACCGGCGGCCCGCTCGGGGCGGCGGTTGGGATTGGCCCGGCGCGCGGGCCGCGGGGCCCAGCGGAAGGTATAGAAAACCTCCATCTCTTTGGCAGCAGTATTGGCGGCAGCGGTATCGGCGGCAGCGGTATCGGACGCTTTTTCGGCATCTTCGGGGGCTGCTTCGGGCGCGCCTTCGGGGGCTGCTTCGGCGGCTGGGGCGGCCGCACTGCCGGGGGTCTCGTCGGGCACTTCGCTCGGCGGGGACTGCGGGGTTTCGGGCGGCTCTTGCACGGGGGCTTCGGCGGGCGGTGTGCCGGGGGCTTCCTGCGGGTCCTGCACGGGCGCCTCGGCGGGGGGCGTGGGCGGGGTTTCCGCGGGCGTGGGCACGGGCACCTCGATCGGAGCATCGCCCGGCACATCTGCGCCAGAGGCGACTGGCGTTGTCGCAGCCCCAGCTTCTGTCCCAACCACTGCCCCAGCCTCTGCTCCAGCCCCTCTGCCCTCGTCGGGCGCCTGCGCCGCCGGATCGGGGGCAGCGGCGGCGCGCGCCTTTGCGCGTTCAGCGCGCTCGGCGGCATAGCCCAGGCCCTGCATCAGGTCGGCGAATTGCTCCAGCGTCATGCCGGTGATCGACAGCATGTCGGGGTTGGCCTCGAAACCGCCGCGGGTATCCTGGGTGCGGATCAGATCGGCCAGCCGTTCCAGCATGTCGATGCGGATCGCGCGCCCGCCCGCCGGACGGTAGCCCGACATCGTGTAGGTGCCCTCGGGCACTTCGGGAACCACGGGGATCGTCACCAGCCCCGGCGGCGGGCTTTCGGGAAATTCGGACAGACCCTTCGAGAGCGACCACAGCACCAGCCGCAGACGCGTCGGCGCGGGTTTCAGCAGCGCGGGCAGAAACACCGTGAACTGGCCGAAGCGGATGCCATGCCTGCGCAGCGCGCCGCGCGCGGTCTGGTCCAGATCCTTGACCTCGGCGGCCACCTGATCGCGCGGCAGCACGCCCAGCGCCTCGACCATGCGGAAGGCGAAGCCGCGCGCCAGGCCGGTCAATTCCTCATCGCGCGACAGGTTCATCAGCGGCTCGAACAGGGTCGCGATGCGGCGATCGATGTAATGCTGCAGGCGGCGCTGCACCTTCTGGGTGACATCGGGCCCGGCCTCTTCGTCGACGAAGGCCTCGACCTGGGGCTTCAGCGGCTCGGACCCTGCGACGAGCTTGCCGACGGCATGTTCGCCCCACATCAGACCGCCCTGTTCGGTATAGTCCATCTCCGTATCCGGAGCGTTGTAGAACCGATCCGCGCGCAGGTGGAATTCCGGCGCCAGCGCGGCCACGGCGGCGCTGCGCAGCGTCTTGGCCTCATCCGGCGTGGCGCTGGTATCCTGGCGGAAGCGGAACCCTGCAAGACGGCCGACGAATTCGCCCTCCACCGTCACTTCACCCTTGTCGTTCACGTTGGCCACCAGGCCCTCCTTCTGCTTCAAGCGGCGCATCAAGACACTGGTGCGCCGGTCGACAAATCTTTGTGTCAGACGAATGTGAAGCGCATCTGACAGGCGATCTTCTACAGCGCGGGTCGCCTCGCGCCAATGGCTCATATCCTCGACCCAGCCTTTGCGTTGCGCCACATAGGTCCAGGTACGGATATAGGCCAATCGTTTGGAAAGTGCATCGATATCGCCGTCGGTACGGTCGATGCGCTGAATCTGGCGCGCCAGCCAGTCATCGGGCACACGGCCCGTGTCGCGCAGAAAGCCGAAGATGGTTTCCAGCAGACCGGCATGTTCGGCGGCCGAAATCCCGCGGAAATCGGGGATCCGGCAGACATCCCACAAAAGCCGCACGTCAAAGACGCCGCGCAGCCCGGCCGCCAGACCCGGCGCCTCCGCAAGGGTTTTCAGCGCCGACAGATCGTCCGATTCGCGGGTGCGCAGCAGCCACTCATCGTCGGTCGGCGCCTCGAGCGAGGCGATCAGCCGCGCGAGCGTGCTGTAGTCCAGGGCGGAATTGCGCCACTGCAACTTGCGAATCGGGGTGAAACGGTGGTTCTCGATCGCCTCCACCACCTCCTCCGACAGGGGGGCGGCCTCTCCGGTCACGCCGAAGCTGCCCGATTGCAGGTGCCGCCCCGCGCGACCGGCAATCTGCGCCAGCTCATTCGGGGCGAGCGGTCGCATCCGGCGGCCATCGAACTTGGTGGTCGCGGAAAAGGCGACATGGCGGATATCGAGGTTGAGCCCCATGCCGATGGCGTCGGTCGCGACCAGATAATCGACGTCGCCGTTCTGGTAGAGTTCGACCTGAGCGTTGCGCGTGCGCGGACTGAGCGCGCCCATCACCACCGCCGCGCCGCCCTTCTGCCGGCGCAGCAGCTCCGCGATGGCATAGACGTTTTCCACCGAAAATCCGACGATCGCGGAGCGCGCGGGCATCCGGCTGATCTTTTTCGAGCCGGTGTAGCTCAATTCCGAGAACCGCTCGCGCTGCATGAACCCGGCCTCGGGCACCAGCGCGGCGATCGCCTGGCGCATCGTGTCCGATCCCAGAAAGACGGTTTCCAGCAGGCCGCGCGCGTGCAGCAGCCGGTCGGTGAACACATGGCCGCGTTCGGGGTCGGCGCAAAGCTGCACCTCGTCCACGGCGACGAAATCGGCGCCGATTTCCTGTGGCATCGCCTCGACCGTGCACACCCAATATTGCGTGCGGTCCGGGACGATGCGTTCCTCGCCCGTCACCAGCGCCACGACCGAGGGTCCCCGGATCGCGACGATCCGGTCGTAGACCTCGCGCGCCAGCAACCGCAGCGGCAGGCCGATCACGCCGGTGCGATAGCTCAGCATCCGTTCGATCGCGTAATGTGTCTTGCCGGTGTTCGTCGGGCCAAGGACGGCCGTGATCCGGTGGTGCTGGTCGCGCATCGCCTGTTCCCGAGCCTTGTTCGCCTGTGCCTGAACCGGTGCCGCGCCCGGACCTTTTCGTTTCCTTCGCGGGCTTCGACAAACCTATGACGACGCCGCATCCGGCACCGCCGATACGCGTAGCCGCGCCCGCAGCCCGTCCCGCCAGGCTAGAGTTCGGTGCCCTCGACCTGAGGTTCAAGCCTTTCCACCGCTTCTTTTAGGTCCGGGCGATTGGGATGTATAGCGCGGGCCGCGCGATAGGCCGCCAGCGCATCCTTGTTGTCCTTCATCTCCTCAAGGGTCAGGCCCAGCCCGGTCAGCGCGCCGAAATGTCGGGGGTTGAGCGCCAGCACATGCCGGATGTCGCCGATCGCAAGGCCGAAGCGTCCCAGCTGGAAATAGGCCGAGGCGCGGGCGTTCCACGCTTCGGCGAAATCGGGGGCGTGATCGATCAGCGCGCTGAAATGCTGCACGGCGTCCTGCGGCCTGCCCTCGTCCAGCGCCTGCCTGCCACGCTCCAGCAGCAGATCCATCGATGCGGAGCCGGAATGCGACCAGGCGGTCAGGATCTGCCTCTCGACCAATTCCCAGCCGTCCAGCCCCGGCTGCGACAGCCGGTCGAGCAGCGAATCCACGTCGCTGCCTTGTCCGGCGGCAGGCAGGGCATATGTCAAACAGGCGAAGGCTGCCGCCACGACATAATTGGCAAACGGGAATGCTGACCTCATAACGGGACCAGCTTAACCCGACCGGCGGAAAATGAAATAGCGCAGCCGGTCAAATTTAAAGGATATCACGATATGAGCGACGTAATCGAACAGGCCGTGAACGCGCTGAACGCCCGGCTGGACGGCAGCTTCGACGGCTCCGCGAAATTCGTCATCGAGGACGAAGGCTCCATCATGCTCGACGATGCCGGCGCGCGGGCCGGTGACGGCGATGCCGATTGCACCATGACCGCCGACGCGGATACCTTTCAGTCGATCCTGAGCGGCGATACCAACGCGACCGGCGCGTTCATGTCGGGCAAGCTCAAGGTCGACGGCGACATGGGCACCGCGATGCGGCTGGGCAGTGCGCTGGCGTAACGTGGAACGGGCGCCGCTCTACAACGATGTGACGACGACGCCGCTTCCGGGGCGAGGCTATTGGCTGAGCTGCACGGACGGCGTGCGCATCCGGGCGGGCGTCTGGGCCGACCCCCGCGCGGACGGAGGCGCGGCTTCGGACGCGACGCCCCCCGGCCGGGCGGGCGTCGACGCAGGCGCGCTTGCGAAAAAGACGACCGACAGGGGCACGGCCGATGCGACCGGCAGGGGCGTTCCCACCGACCGGGGCACCGTGCTGCTGTTTCCCGGTCGTACCGAATACGTCGAGAAATACGGCCCCGCCGCGGCCGAATTCGCGGCAGGCGGCTATGCCACCGTCGCGGTGGACTGGCGCGGCCAAGGGCTGGCCGACCGCCTGGGCGAGGACCGCGGCCTGGGGCACGTCCGCGCCTTTGCCGATTACCAGACGGACGTGCGCGCGGTGATCGAGCTTGCCACGCAGCTGGACCTGCCGCGGCCCTGGTTCCTGCTGGGCCACAGCATGGGCGGCGCGATCGCCTTTCGCGCGCTGATCGAGGGGCTGGCGCCTGCCGCCGCCTGCCTGTCGGCGCCCATGCTCGGCATCCGCATTTCCGCCGCGCTGCGCCCGATCGCCTGGGGCATCGGATGGACCTCCGAATACCACGCGAAGATGGCGCTGAGCTTCGCGCCCGGATCGCGCAGCGAAAGCTATGTCGCCACGGCGCCCTTCGATGACAACATGCTGACGACCGACCAGGCGATGTACAAATACATGCGCCACCAGATCGCGCAGCACCCCGATCTCGCCCTTGGCGGTCCCAGCATCGGCTGGGTCTACACCGCCCTGCGCGAATGCCGGGCGCTGGAACGGGTCGAATCGCCCGCCGTGCCCAGCCTCTGTTTCGTCGGCTCGCGCGAGAAAATCGTGGACACCGCCGCGATCCGCCGCCGCGCCGCCCGCTGGCCCGAGGCGGAGCTGATCGAGGTGCCGGGCGGCGAGCATGAGGTGATGATGGAAGCGCCCACGCTGCGCCGAATGTTCTTTGACCGCACGCTGGCCCATTTCGACGCGCACCGCTGAATGCCGCCCCGACGGAGGCGAGACGCCCGCCCCCCGTCGCTCTCTCTCTTCATGCTGCCCCGGCCGGGTCCGCGCAGGTTCGATCACGCGCGACAGCGCGGACCGGATTTCGCGGATCAGTTGGCCTTCCCCCCTGCGAGCCGGGCCGCGCGCGGACAACACCCCTGTCTTTAGCTATCGATCGCGCTATCTGCGCCGGAATGGACCAGACCGGACGAGACGGGGAGAGAGAGCGGCGATGAGCGCACCTGTGCTGAGCTTCACCGAGAGTGGCATCTACTGCGCGGCGGGCGATTTCTTCATCGATCCCTGGCGCCCCGTCGACCGGGCGCTGATCACCCACGGCCATGCCGACCACGCCCGCCCCGGCCACGCGCGCTACCTGGCGACCCGCGCGGCCGCGCCGGTGATGCGCCACCGGCTGGGCGACATCGCGCTGGAGACGGTCGACTACGGCGAGACGCGCGAAATCCGTGGCGTGCGGGTGTCCTATCACCCGGCGGGCCATGTCCCCGGCTCCGCCCAGATCCGGGTGGAGCACCGCGGCGAGGTCTGGGTGGTCTCGGGCGACTACAAGACCACCCCCGACGGGCTGAGCGAGCCGTTCGAGCCGCTGCGCTGCCATGCCTTCATCAGCGAATGCACCTTTGGGCTGCCGGTGTTCAAATGGACCCCGCAGGATGAGGTGACGGCCCAGATCAACGAGTGGTGGCAAGCCAACCGCGCCGCCGGACGCGCCAGCATCATCGGCGCCTATGCCCTGGGCAAGGCGCAGCGCATCCTGGCCAATGTGGATGCCTCGATCGGCCCCATCCTGACGCATGGCGCGGTGGAAAATACCAATGAGGTGATGCGCGCCCAGGGCATCGCCCTGCCCGAGACGATCCGCGTGACGCCCGAGACCGACGCGAGAAACCACGGCGGCGCGCTGGTGGTGGCCACGCCCTCGGCGCTGGGCACGCCCTGGGCGCGGCGGTTCGGGCCTGCCTCGACCGGCTTTGCCTCGGGGTGGATGGCGCTGCGCGGCGTGCGGCGGCGGCGGGCGGCGGATCGGGGCTTTGTGATGTCCGACCACGCGGATTGGCAGGGGCTGAACGACGCCATCGCCCAGACCGGCGCGGAGCGGATATTCGTCACCCACGGCTATACCACGATCTTTCGCCGCTGGCTGGAAAGCCGCGGTTACGACGCGCAGGTCGTCGAGACGGAATATGAGGGCGAGGCGCTGGAGGAGCGCGAGGAGGCCGCGGAAACCGGCAACGCGGCCGCGGCTGTCCCGTCCCCGGATGCCGCGCCATGAAACGCTTCGCCGCGCTTTTCACCGCGCTTGACCAGACCACCAAGACAACGCGCAAGGTGGACGCGCTGGCCGCCTATTTCGCCGAGGCGCCGGAGGCCGACCGCCTTTGGACCATCGCGCTGCTGTCGGGGCGCCGCCCGCGCCGGGGCGTGACCACGACGCTTCTGCGCCGCTGGGCGGCCGAACGCGCGGGCCTGCCGCTGTGGCTGTTCGAGGAATCCTACCCCATCGTCGGCGATCTGGCGGAGACCATCGCCCTGATCCTGCCCGAGGCGCAGGCCGACAGCGACGCGCCGCTGGCCTATTGGATCGACTACACCAAGCAGCTTGGCCCCCTGCCCGAAGAGGAGAAGCGCCAGCGCATCCTCGACGCCTGGGACAGGCTGGCCCATACCGAGCGCTTCGTCTTCAACAAGCTGATCACCGGCGGCTTCCGCATGGGCGTCAGCCAGAAGCTGATGACCCGCGCCCTGTCGCGCGCCACCGGCATCGAGGAGGCGGAGCTGAGCCACCGGCTGATGGGCGAATGGACGCCCGAGACCACCAGCTACGCCGCGCTGATCGAGGAACACGACCCCGCCGCCAACCTGTCGCGCCCCTACCCGTTCTATCTGGCCTATCAGCTCGACGAGGGGCCCGAGGGGCTGGGCGATCCGGCGGATTGGGCGGCGGAATACAAATGGGACGGCATCCGCGGCCAGCTGATCCTGCGCGAGGGCCAGCATTTCCTGTGGTCGCGCGGCGAGGAGCTGGTGACCGACCGTTTCCCCGAGCTTGCCGCCGCCATGGATTTTCTGCCCCCCGGCACCGTGCTGGACGGCGAGCTGCTGGCCTGGACCGGCGGCATGGACGGCGCTCCGCTGCCGTTCAACACGCTGCAAAAGCGCATCGGGCGCAAGACCGTCCCGAAAAAGCTGCTGGCCGAGGCGCCCGTGGTGCTGCGCGCCTATGATTTGCTGGAGCATGAGGGCGAGGATATCCGCGCCCGCCCCTTCGCCGAACGCCGCGCGCGGCTGGACGGGCTGCTGGGCGGGCTGCCCGATGCCGCGAACCTGCGCCTGTCGCCGCTGCTGGATTTCGCCACCTGGGGCGATCTCGCCGCGCTGCGCGAGGTATCGCGCGAACGCGTGGCCGAGGGCGTGATGCTCAAGCGGCGCGGCTCGCCCTATCTGGCGGGCCGCAAGAAAGGCGACTGGTGGAAGTGGAAGGTCGACCCGCTGTCGATCGATGCGGTGCTGATCTACGCGCAGCAGGGATCGGGCCGCCGCGCCAATCTGTTCACCGATTTCACCTTCGCGGTGTGGAACGGAACCGAGCTGGTGCCGTTTACCAAGGCATATTCGGGTCTGACCGACGCCGAATTCCGCAAGATCACCGCCTGGGTGCGCCGCAACACGCAAGCCAAGTTCGGTCCCGTGCGCCAGGTCACGCCCGAGCATGTATTCGAAATCGCCTTCGAGGGCATTCAGGAAAGCACGCGCCACAAGTCGGGCATCGCCCTGCGGTTCCCCCGCATGGCCCGCTGGCGCCACGACAAGCCGAAAGAGGAGGCCAACACATTGGACGACCTGAAGGAGATGCTGCGCGCCTACGCGGGGACGGAGGCATGAGGGGCGCCGCGCTTTGGCTGACGGGCGGGCTGATCGTGCTTTTGAGCGTCGCCTCCCTGCTGCCCTTCATCGAGACCAACATCTGGTTCATCCGCTATCTCGACTTCCCGCGGATGCAGTTCGCGCTGGCGCTCATCGTGTTGCTGGCGGTTTTCGCGGCTCTGGGGGCGTTGATGCGCGGCTGGGGGCTGGCCGTCGCGGCGATGGCAGCCTTGGCGCTGGTCTATCACGGCTACCGGCTGTGGCCTTATCAGCCGATGGCGTCCCCGATGATCGAACGAACCGCCGACTGCCCCGCGGACCGGCAACTGCGCGTGATGGTGGCCAACGTCCGGCGCGGCAACGAAAAGCCGCAGCTGCTGCTTGATCTGGCGGGCGCGGAACGGCCGGATCTTCTGATCGTCATGGAAACCAATGAACGCTGGGACCGGGCCTTGCGCCCGCTCGACGCGCAGTTCGCCGAGCACGTCCAGAGCATACCCGACGATGCCACCTATTTCGGAATGCACCTCTTTTCGCGCCTGCCCCTGCGCGACAGCCAGGTGCGCTTTCCCTTCGGCGCCGACACGCCGCTGATCGTGGCCGAGGCGGCGCACCCGGCCGCGCCCGTCCGCCTGTTCGCCATCCACCCACGGCCGCCGCAGATGCTCCAGCCCTCCACCATGCGCGACGCGACTTTGCTGGAGGCCGCGCTGGAAGCCGCCGACAGCCCGACCCCCGCCATCTTGGCCGGCGATTTCAACGGCACCCCCTGGGAACGCACCACCCGCCGCGCGATGCGGCTGGGCGGGCTGGTCGACCCGCGCGTGGGCCGCGCGCCCATGAGCAGTTTCGATGCCGAAAGCCGCTGGATGAAATGGCCGCTGGACCAGATTCTGTGGCAGCGCGGCCTGGGGCTGGTGGATTTCACCGTGCTGCCCGACATCGGGTCCGACCACTATCCCGTGCGCGCCGATCTCTGCGTGGGCGAAATGGCGGATGCCCGCGTCGTGCCCGCCGCGCCCGACGACCGGCAGGAGGCCCGCACGGCGATCGAGGCCGCGCGCGCCCTGCCCGACGCCCCCGACAAGCGGACCCAGAACTGACGCGGCCCCGACCCAGGGCCCGACCCAGGGCCCGACCCAGGGCCCGACCTGGGGCTGACGTGGTCCTGCCCCCGGGCTGACGCGGGTTGAGCCTGCCGCGCCGCGATCATATCTTCTGTCACGAACGCAAGGACAAGAAAGCCTCGATGATGCAAAACCCTCTCCGCGACGCCGCCTCCGACACAGGGGCAGACGCCTTCGGCAATCTGCCCGAATGGGATCTGAGCGATCTCTACCCCGCGCCCGACGCGGCGGAGCTCAAGCGCGATCAGGATTGGCTGGAAGAGGCCTGCGAAAAATTCGCCGCCGACTATGAGGGCAAGCTGGATCGGCTGAACGCGGCCGAGATGCTCGATTGCGTGCTGCGCTACGAAAAGATCGATCTGATCAGCGGGCGGCTGATGTCCTTTGCCGGACTGCGCTATTACCAGAACACCACCGATCCCGAACGCGCCAAGTTCATGGCCGACATGCAGGACCGGATCACCAACTATACCACGCCGCTTGTCTTCTTCTCGCTGGAATTCAACCGTTTGCCGGACGAACATCTGACGCGGCTGACCGAGGGCAATGCCGATCTCGCCCGCTACAACCCTGTGTTCGAGCGGCTGCGCGCGATGCGTCCCTATCAGCTGTCCGACGAGCTGGAGAAATTCCTCCACGATCAGTCCACCGTCGGCGCCGCCGCCTGGAACCGGCTGTTCGACGAACATATGGCCGGGCTGGAATTCCACGTGGACGGCGAGGCAGGCGGCGAAGTTCTGGGGCTGGAGGCCACGCTGAACCTGCTGACCGACCACGACCGCGCCCGGCGCGAGGCCGCCGCCCGCGCCCTGGCCGAGGTGTTCCGCCGCGACGTCAAGCTTTTCGCCCGCGTGCACAACACCCTGACCAAGGAAAAGGAGATCGAGGACCGCTGGCGCGGGCTGGAGACGCCGCAAATGGGGCGCCACCTGGCCAACCACGTCGAACCGCAGGTCGTCGAGGCGCTGCGCGATGCGGTGGTCGCCGCCTACCCGCGCCTGTCGCACCGCTATTACAAGCTCAAGGCGAAATGGCTGGGGCTCGACCGGATGCAGGTCTGGGACCGCAACGCGCCGCTGCCCGCCGAAGACCAGAAGCTGGTCGGCTGGGACGAGGCGAAAGACACGGTGATGCAGGCCTACAACGCCTTTTCGCCGCGCATGGGCGAACTGGCCGAACCCTTCTTCGATCGCGGCTGGATCGACGCGGGCGTCAAACCCGGCAAGGCCCCCGGCGCCTTTGCGCATCCGACCGTGTCGGACGTGCACCCCTACGTCATGCTGAACTATCTGGGCAAACCGCGTGACGTGATGACCCTGGCGCATGAGCTGGGCCACGGCGTGCACCAGGTGCTGGCCGCCGGACAGGGCGAGCTGCTGTCGGCCACGCCGCTGACCCTGGCCGAAACCGCCAGCGTCTTCGGCGAGATGCTGACCTTCCGCAAGCTGCTGGACGCGGCGCAGACCAAGGCCGAACGCAAGACCCTGCTGGCGGGCAAGGTCGAGGACATGATCAACACGGTCGTGCGCCAGATCGCCTTTTACGATTTCGAATGCAAGCTGCACGCCGCGCGGCGCAACGGCGAGCTGACGCCCGATGACATCAACGCCCTGTGGATGAGCGTGCAGGCCG
>NZ_JBRBUA010000059.1:0-29041 GCF_052826345.1 Brevirhabdus sp.
GCACCGGATCGGAAAGGCCAGCGCGTTCGATCGGGGCAGCCGCCAGAAGGTCTGCAGCTCGACCCGGAGATATTGTTTTTGCCCGACATTTTCGGAGGTGATGGTGCGCTTTTCCGGGCCCCATTTGTGATAGTTCTCGGGGCTGGTGTCGAGCCGGGGGTTGACGGTCATGGTCCAGTTCAGGCGGCGCGCCGGATTGTCCTGATTGATCTGCATCAGGAATTTTAGCGCCCGCTGGAAAATGCCCATCTCATGCGCCTTTGGCACCGGGGCGTGCCATTCGAAGAAATTCATGCCGATGTCGAAATCAAGCGACCAGTCGGCCTGAGTCGTCACCATGCCCGCATCCATCCACAGGTTCTCGTCGCGCTGATCCAGCAGCGCGAAATCGCCCTGGGTCTGGCGGGTGATGTATTCCATCGGCCCGTAGGGCAGCGTGGCCTCGTCCATGAAGGTGAACTTGTCGTCGATGCCCAGCGGCTTGTTGATCCAGTGCCATTTGTCACCGTCGCGGTGCAGCTCGAAGAGGTCGGGGTAATCCTCCGACTTCGACACCATGATCAGTTCCAACAGATCCCATCCGGCCAGCGTCATATGCGGCAGCGACTGGCAGCGCAGCGGATCCTCGGCCAGGACCTGCGCCCGGTCGCGCATTTCCGACACGTAATGCTCATCCACGTCGAACCGGTTCTCGAAGACCGACCCCGCCCGGCCGCCCTTGTGCGGCTCCATGTTCACCGAATACATGTAGCTGTCTTCGTGGAACGGGAAGGGGAACCGCTTGATCGCCCAGTCCGAGTTGCGAAAGCTGAAGTCGTCGCGGAACGTCTCGTCCTTGAATTGAATGGTCATCTACTCATCCTCCCTCAGCGGTCCAGAACCAGGGTGTCACCCTCGAACCGCGATACGCATGGCATGATCTTCTTGCCCGATGCCTTTTCGGCATCGGTCAGCCAGTGGTCGCGATGCAGGAACCTGCCGTCGCTTTCCACCACATCCGTCTCGCACTGACCGCAGGCGCCGCCCCGGCAGAGGTAGGGCGCATCGACCCCGGCGCGCTCGATCGCCTCCAGCAGGCTTTCGTGCTCGCCCACCTGGATCGTCTTGCCCGAGCGTTCCAGCCGCACTTCGAACGGCTTGCCCGGCTGCGGCGCCAGGAATTCCTCATAGTGCACGGCCTCGCGCGGCCAGCCCAGTTCGGCCGCCTTGCCCTTGACCCATTCGATCATCCCCTTGGGCCCGCAGATATAGATGTGGGTGCCCAGCGGCTGGCCGTCCAGCAGGTTCTCAAGGTCGATGAACTGCTTGTCGTCATCGTAGTAGAGGTTGACGTGGTTGGGATGCGCGGTCGAAAGCTCCTCGGCGTAGGACGCAAGCCCCTTGTTGCGCGCGGCGTAATGCAGCTCGAACCGGCCGCCAAGCGCGTTCAGCTCCTTGATCTGGGCCAGAAAGGGCGTGATGCCGATGCCGCCCGCGATCATCAGATGCTTTTTCGCGCGCAGGTCCAGCGCGAACAGGTTGACGGGGTTGGAAATCACCATCTCCGTCCCCGGGGTGACCTCGCGGTGCATGAACAGCGATCCGCCCCGGCCGACATCGTCGCGGCGCACCGAGATCGTGTAGGCCCGTTGATCCATCGGGTCGGACATCAGCGAATAGGGGTTGAGGCGGGTGATATCGCCGTCCTTCATCTCCACCACCGTATGCGCACCGCCGGAAAAGGTGGGCAGCAGCCCGCCGTCGGTCCGCTCGAACTTGAACCGGGTGACCAGTTCGTTCAGCGGCACCACCTCGGTGACGGTGACGGCCAGCTTGTCGGTTCCCGCGCTCATTGATAGATCCCCCGCTGCTCGGGCACGTTGCCCGGATCTTCGGCATCGACGCGCACCCCCTGGAAGGCGGCCATACGGCGCGAATAATGGTCGCGCACGAACAGGTTCAGCCCGCAATGCGAACACACGAAAGGATCGGTTTCCACGTCTTCGGTGATCCCCTTGCAATGCACGCATTGCATTCGCCGCGCCGTGGACCCGCGGTGTTCGGTCTGGATGGCGGAATGCGGGATGCCGGCCTCGACAGCTTCGCGCATGGCCTGACCCATCAGCCCCTCGGTCCCCGTCAGGTAAACCTGAAGACCCATATGCGCATCCGCCAGAACCCGGCGCAGCCGCGGCACCGCCGCCTCATAACTGGGGCCCACGTAAAGCTGCTTCGCGCCCGCCGCCTCAAGCTGCTCCAGCAGCGCGGGGTCGGCGTTTTTCGGAATGTAGATGATGTGGCATTTGCCCATCAGCGCCGCGTCGGCGCGGGCAAGATCCAGCAGCGCCTCCGCGCCCTCTGCGTCGGCAACCATCAGATGCGCCTTGCCGGGCCGGGGTTCCAGCTTGCCATAGACGGGGCGGCTGATGATCGCTTCGGGGAAGTTGAAGGTAGACATGTGAACAGGCATCTCCGCGAGTGAAAACTGGGGCGCCGACAGCGGCCCGGCGCCCCGCCGGACCTAACCCTTGGCGGTGCGGCGCTTCTTCTCCTTGTCGTAGAACGGCATCTCCTCGGCGACGCAGGGGATTTCGCCGCTCTCGTTCTTCACGGTCATCTTCGTCCCCGGCACGGCGCAGTCAACCGGCATCCGCGCGATCCCGACGTTATGCTTGTTGAGCGGGGAATACATGCCGATCGTCACCACGCCGACCTGCTTGCCGTCCTTCATCAGCGGCGCGCCCTCCTCGGCGGGTTCGGTGCCCTCCAGCTTGACGCCGTAGATCTTGAACCGCTCCCTGCCCTTCAGGCGGTAATGCTCCTCCGCGCCGCGGAACCCGGTCTTACCGGGCGAGACGGTGAAATCAAGGCCCAGCTCCCACAGGGTATCGCCGTGCTTTTCATCCTCGAAGGGGTACATGTCCGAGTTGTCATAGGGAAAGAACAGCAGATAGCTTTCGGCCCGCAGCAGATCGAGCGTGGTGAAGCGCGTGGGGATGATCCCCTTGGCCTTGCCCTTCTCCTCCAGCGTGTCCCAGATCTCCAGCGCGTCCTGCGCCCGGCAAAAGATCTCATAGCCGCGTTCGCCGGTATAGCCGGTGCGCGAAATCATCACCGGCTTACCCCAGAGCGTCGTCTGCATGTGGCTGAAATAGGCCAGATCGCGAATCCCCGGCACGCCCTGCTCATCCAGGAAATCCACCGCCAGCGGGCCTTGCAGCGAGATGTCGTGCAGATTGTCGTCGAAGCGGACATCCACGTCGCGGCCCGTCGCGGCCATGGTCAGCTGCTCGTGGCCCAGACCCGATCCATGCACCACCATATAGCTGTTGGGCCCGGTGCGGTAGATCACGCAATCGTCGACGAACTTGCCCTCGTCGTTGAGCATCGTGGCATAGGAGGACCGCCCCGGCTTGATCTTGTCGGCATTGCGCGTGGTGGCGCGGTCGATGACGTGAAAGGCGTGCGGGCCGACCACATGCACCTTCTTCAGCCCCGACACATCCATGAACCCCGCCTTGGTGCGGATCGCCATGTATTCCTCTTCCTGGTCCTTGTCATAGGTCCAGGCGGTGCCCATGCCCGACCAGTCCTCCAGGTTCGAACCCATCGCGCGGTGGCGATCGGCGAGGGCGGAAAATCTCCAGCTTGCGGTCATCGTGTCTCTCTCCTTGTCATTGCCTGGCGATCCCGGCCCGGCACGCGCCCCGACACGGCCGGAACGGCCCGCGGCGCGGGTGTGTCGGTGCGGTCACCTTCATTATTTCGCTTGCGACAAGTTGACAGAAGGTAGCTTTCAAAAGCAATACTAAACAGAAACTTTTATTACTGAGAGGCAATAATTGATCGTCGGCACCGGCGAAGCCTTCGCGAACCGAAGCCCCCCGTCGCCGATCGGACAACATCCCGCAATCGCCGCCTCGATAAACAAAACCACGTGGAGTCAGCAGGAAGGACAACACCACCCGTCATCACCGCCCGTCCAGGCGATGCCCACGGCCACCCCCCTCGGCCCGCCGCCGCCGGTACCGCACCCACCCGCCAGGGCCCTGCCCGCGCCACCGCCCGATTCGCGGCACCGGCCGACAGAACACCGCCCGCGGCGCGTTCGACCGACCCCGGCCCGAAATGCCGGACCCGACACATAAGGCAACGGGACGCCTCCGGCGCACCCCGAGCCCCCAACAGGAGAGAAGACCAATGACAACCACTTCCACAAACCCCTCAGGCGCGGCGGGGTCCGAACCCGCGGCGCTGCACAGGGCCATCGGCTGGAAAGACGCCTTCTGGATGGCATCGGGCGTGCCCGCGCTGGTGCTCTTTTCCATCGGCGGCATTGCCGCGACCGTGGGCAGCCCCTCCTGGGTGATCTGGATGCTTTCCGTCGCCTTCGGCTTCATCCAGGCTTTCACCTACGCCGAGATCGCCGGCCTCTTCCCCAGCAAGTCGGGCGGCGCATCGGTCTATGGCGCGGCCGCCTGGGTGCGCTATTCCAAAGTCATCGCGCCGCTGTCGGTCTGGTGCAACTGGCTGGCCTGGACGCCGGTGCTGGCCATCGGCGCGGGCCTTGCGGCGGGCTACATCCTCGCCAGCTTTTTCGGCGCCGACGCCGCGATCAACCAATGGCAGGTCAACCTGCTGGACCTGAGCTTTCTCAACGAAGGCCTGACCCTGCGCATCAATGCCACATCGATCATCGGCACGGTGATCCTGCTGGCCGTGTTCGCAGCGCAGCACCACGGCATTTCGCGGGCGGCCAAGATCCAGACCTTCATGGGGCTGGCCGTGATGATCCCGCTGCTGATCGTGGGCATCGTGCCGATCGTCACCGGCGACGTGCTGGCCACCAACCTGTTCCCGATCGTGCCCTCCAGCGGGGCCTGGAACATCGAGGGCTGGACCCTCTTCATGGGCGGCCTCTTCATCGCCGCATGGTCTGCCTACGCCTTCGAGACGGCGATCTGCTACACCAGTGAATTCCGCGACCCGAAAAAGGACACCGTGCGCGCCATTCTGGCGGCGGGCGTTGTCTGCATCATCATCTACACGCTCGTGCCGCTGGCCTTCCAGGGCTACCTGGGCGTCGATGGCATGTTGCAGCCCGGCATCGTCGACGGCTCCGCCGTGGCGGGGGTGATGGCGCAGATGGTCGGCGGCGGATCGGTCATCTTTCCGCTGATGGTGATCATGCTGTTCCTGGCGCTCGTGCTGGCGATCATGACCTCGATGGCCGGATCGTCGCGCACCCTCTACCAGGGGTCGGTCGACGGCTGGCTGCCGCGCTATCTGAGCCACGTGAACGAGCACGGGGCGCCCACGCGTTCGATGTGGACCGACCTCGGCTTCAACCTGATCCTGCTGATGATGTCGGATTATCTGTTCATTCTGGCGGTCTCCAACTGTTGCTACCTCGTGTTCAACTTCCTCAATCTGCATTCCGGCTGGATTCACCGGATCGACAACAAGGACGCCGTGCGTCCCTGGCGTGCGCCCACGATCCTGCTGTGGGCCGGCGGCATCCTCGCCTTCGTCAACGCCGTCCTGCTGGGCGCGGGGGCCAACGTCTGGGGCGAAGGCACCTTGCGCTCCGCGATCATCGCGATCCTGTTGATCCTCCCGGTTTTCGCCTGGCGGCATTGGGTGATCGACAAGGGCAAGTTCCCCCCCAACATGCTTGAGGATCTGACCGCCGCTGGCAGCAGCGATCTGAGCGTGCGCAAGGCCGGTTTCCTGCCTTATCTGACCATCCTCGCGGGTCTGACGGTGGTCTTCCTGGCCAATCAGATCTTCCAGCTCTGATCCCGGACCGCTGAACAAGCGGGGCGCGCGCGCGCGACCAGCAGCGCGCGCCCCGCCATCACCCTGCCGTGAAGCTGTTAAAAAAGCGTAAGCACCGGCGCGGCACGCCCTTCCCTGAGATGAAAAAAAGTTTCTCCTTAGTTGAATGGTGCGTTATTCGGTGCTAGCCTTGAGTCGAGGATTTAAAAGAGGATCGAAGCCTATGTGCGGGATCGTTGGACTTTTTTTGAAAGACAAGTCGCTGGAGCCCAAGCTGGGCGAAATGCTGACCGAAATGCTGGTGACGATGACCGATCGCGGACCCGACAGCGCGGGTATCGCGATCTATGGCAACCAGCACGACGGCGCGGGCAAGCTGACGGTTCAATCCGACAGCGCCGACGCCGATTTCGCAGACCTGGAAAGTGATCTGGCGCGCGCCATCGACAGCCAGGTCACGCTACGGCGCAAGGATACCCATGCGGTTCTGGATCTGCCCGCCGACAAGGTCGCCCAGGCGCGCCAGGCCCTGGCCGAACTGCGCCCCAACCTGCGGGTGATGAGCGCGGGCGAATCCATCGAGATCTACAAGGAAGTGGGTCTTCCCAAGGACGTCGCCGCACGGTTCGACGTCTCCAGGATGTCGGGCAGCCACGGCATCGGCCACACCCGCATGGCCACCGAATCGGCCGTGACCACCTTGGGCGCCCACCCATTTTCGACGGGCGCGGATCAGTGCCTGGTGCACAACGGCTCGCTTTCGAACCACAACAGCCTGCGCCGCAAGCTGATGCGCGAAGGCGTGCGGATCGAGACCAAGAACGACACCGAGGTCGGCGCCGCCTACCTCAGCTGGAAGATGCAGAACGGCGCCACACTGGGCGAGGCGCTGGAAAGTTCGTTGAACGATCTCGACGGCTTCTTCACCTTCGTGGTGGGCACCAAGGACGGCTTCGGCGTGGTGCGCGACCCCATCGCCTGCAAACCCGCGGTCATGGCCGAAACCGACCAATATGTCGCTTTCGGCTCGGAATACAGGGCGCTGGTCAACCTACCGGGGATCGAGAATGCCCGCGTCTGGGAACCCGAACCCTCCACCGTTTACTTCTGGAACCATTGAGATGCAGACATTCGATCTGGAAGCGCAAGGCCTGCGCGAACTGAACTCCACCCTGCATGCGCAGCGTGAAAGCAGCAATCAAACCGCCTGGGAAATCGTCAACCCGCGCGGCAGCCATGCGATTGCCGTGGGGCTGGACGCGCCCATCGAGGTGACGGTC
Source organism: Brevirhabdus sp. (assembly GCF_052826345.1). Taxonomy (NCBI): domain Bacteria; kingdom Pseudomonadati; phylum Pseudomonadota; class Alphaproteobacteria; order Rhodobacterales; family Paracoccaceae; genus Brevirhabdus; species Brevirhabdus sp. The sequence continues at coordinate 7,038 of NZ_JBRBUA010000059.1, forward strand.
AAGGGCTCCACCGGGTATTACTGCGCCGGCATGAACAAACAGGCGACGGTCACGGTCAAGGGCTCCGCCGGGCCGGGCGTGGCCGAGAACATGATGTCGGGCACCGTGATCATCGAGGGCGACGCCAGCCAATACGCCGGGGCGACCGGCCGCGGCGGGCTGCTGGTCATCAAGGGCAACGCCAGCTCGCGCTGCGGCATCTCGATGAAGGGCATCGACATTGTCGTGCACGGCAACATCGGGCATATGTCGGCCTTCATGGCGCAGACCGGCAATCTGGTGGTGCTGGGCGATGCGGGCGACGCCCTGGGCGATTCCCTCTACGAGGCACGGCTTTTCGTGCGCGGTTCGGTCAAATCCCTGGGCGCCGACTGCATCGAGAAGGAAATGCGCCCCGAGCATATCGAGATCCTGCGCGATCTGCTGGAACGCGCCGGCGCCGATGCCAAGCCCGAAGAGTTCAAACGCTACGGCTCCGCCCGGCAGCTCTATAATTTCAACATCGACAACGCGTCGGCGTATTAAGGACATGGCCATGAAAGACAATCAGGACAAGCGCCCGCCGCAGACCGTACCGCGTCAATCCTGGACCTTTTCCCAGGAAGTGAACTCCGAAATCCGCCGTGCGGCCGCAACGGGGATCTATGACATCCGGGGCGGCGGCGCCAAACGCCGCGTGCCGCATTTCGACGATCTTCTGTTTCTCGGGGCCTCCATTTCCCGCTATCCGCTCGAAGGATACCGCGAGAAATGTGAAACAAAGGTTACCCTTGGCACCCGCTTCGCCAAGAAACCGATCGAACTCGACATCCCCGTGACCATCGCGGGCATGAGCTTCGGCGCGCTGTCGGGCCCCGCCAAGGAGGCCCTGGGCCGCGGCGCGACGGCCGCGGGCACCTCGACCACCACCGGCGACGGCGGCATGACCGAGGAGGAGCGCGGCCACTCCAAGACCCTCGTTTACCAATATCTGCCCTCGCGCTACGGCATGAACCCCGACGATCTGCGCCGCTGCGACGCGATCGAGGTCGTGGTCGGCCAGGGGGCCAAGCCCGGCGGCGGCGGCATGTTGCTGGGCCAGAAAATCTCCGACCGGGTGGCCGCGATGCGCAACCTGCCCAAGGGCATCGACCAGCGCTCCGCCTGCCGCCACCCCGACTGGACCGGGCCGGACGATCTGGAAATCAAGATCCTCGAGCTGCGCGAGATCACCAATTGGGAAAAGCCGATCTACGTCAAGATCGGCGGCGCGCGCCCCTATTTCGACACCACGCTCGCGATCAAGGCCGGCGCGGATTGTGTCGTGCTGGATGGCATGCAGGGCGGCACCGCCGCGACGCAGGACGTGTTCATCGAAAACGTCGGCCAGCCCACGCTGGCCTGCATCCGCCCCGCCGTTCAGGCGTTGCAGGACATGGGCATGCACCGCGAGGTTCAGCTGATTGTCTCGGGCGGGGTGCGCAGCGGCGCCGATGTGGCCAAATGCATGGCGCTGGGGGCCGATGCGGTGGCCATCGGCACGGCCGCGCTGATCGCGCTTGGCGACAACGATCCGCATTGGGAAGACGAATACCAGAAACTCGGCACCACCGCGGGCGCCTACGACGACTGGCACGAGGGGCGCGACCCCGCCGGCATCACCACCCAGGACCCGGAGCTCATGGCCCGTTTCGATCCGGTGGCGGGCGGGCGGCGGCTGTCGAACTACCTCAAGGTGATGACGCTGGAGGCGCAGACCATCGCGCGCGCCTGCGGCAAGAACCACCTGCACAACCTCGAACCCGAAGATCTCTGCGCCCTGACGATGGAAGCCGCCGCAATGGCGCGCGTGCCACTCGCAGGCACGGAATGGTGGCCGGGCAAGGCCGGGTTCTGACAAGCAAAGGCGCGGCGATCCCCATCGCCGCGCCTTTTCAATGACCGGGCGACGACACGCAACTGCAAGACAACAGGGAAAGGAAAGACGGCCCATGACAACGGATCTGGCTGCTTTCGCCAAAGAAACAGGCGTCAAATATTTCATGATCTCCTTCACCGACCTGTTCGGTGGGCAGCGGGCCAAGCTGGTGCCCGCCCAGGCGATCGCCGACATGCAAGAAGACGGTGCCGGGTTTGCGGGGTTCGCGACCTATCTCGACCTGACCCCCGCCCACCCCGACATGCTGGCCGTGCCCGACCCGGCCTCGGTGATCCAGCTGCCCTGGAACCGCGATGTGGCCTGGGTGGCGGCCAATTGCGTCATGAACGACGCCGACCTGCCCCAGGCCCCCCGCAACGTGTTGCGCCGCTTGATTGCGGAGGCCGCCGAGGAGGGGATGCACGTCAAGACCGGAATCGAGGCCGAATTCTTCCTGCTGTCGCCCGACGGCTCCGAGATTTCCGACGAATTCGATACCGCCGCCAAGCCCTGCTACGACCAGCAGGCCGTCATGCGCCGCTACGATGTCATCGCCGAGATCTGCGACTACATGCTGGAACTGGGCTGGGGCGCCTACCAGAACGACCATGAGGACGCCAACGGCCAGTTCGAGATGAACTGGGACTTCGACGACGCGCTGCAAACTGCTGACAAGCATAGCTTTTTCAAGTTCATGACCCGCTCGGTCGCCGAAAAGCACGGCTTCCGCGCCACCTTCATGCCCAAACCGATCGAGGGGCTGACCGGCAACGGCTGCCACGCGCATATCTCGGTCTGGGACGCGCCCGGCCAGGACAGCAAAACCAACGTCTTCGCCGCCGAGAAGGGCGAGGGCCCGACGCGTGAGCTGGGCCTGTCGGAAAAGGGCAGCCATTTCCTCGGCGGCATCATGAAGCACGCCAGCGCGCTGGCCGCGATCACCAACCCCACGGTGAACAGCTACAAGCGCATCAACGCACCGCGCACCATGTCGGGCGCCACCTGGGCGCCCAACACGGTGACCTGGACCGGCAACAACCGCACCCATATGGTGCGCGTCCCCGGTCCCGGCCGGTTCGAGCTGCGCCTGCCCGACGGCGCGGTGAACCCCTATCTGTTGCAGGCGGTCATCATCGCCGCGGGCCTCGACGGGGTACGCGCCAAGGCCGACCCCGGCCGCCGCTGGGACATCGACATGTACGCCGAGGGCCACAAGGTCGAGGGCGCGCCCAAGCTGCCGCTCAACATGCTCGACGGGCTGCGCGAATTCGACAAGGACGCCTCGTTGAAAAAGGCGATGGGCGAGGAATTCGCCGCCGCCTATCTCAAGCTGAAGCATGAGGAATGGAATTCCTACGTCTCGCATTTCTCCAATTGGGAAAAAGCGCATACGATGGACATCTGATCTGCCGCGATGGCAGATGCAAAAGGCGCCGGGGAAACCCGGCGCCTTTTTTCGTATCTCACACGGGAGGGCTCCGCGGGTGCCGCCTTGGCGCAGCCCCCTCCCCTGCCCTAGCTTTCCTTCGTTTTATCCTGGTCCTCGAGATAGCTCAGAACGAACTTGGAAAGCCGTTCCAATTCCTCCTCTGACCTCTTGAAGCCATTGAATTTCAACGTGAAACCTGACTTGCTCGCCTTATAGCTCACGCCTTTCCTGGACGAGCCGGTCGAACGCGTCGCGCTCTTCGGCTTGGTCACGGATGGGAACCGGTCGGGTTGCGGGTTCTTGCCGGCGCGGATTCGCGGAATGATCTGGCGGAACTCGCGTTTCGGCGTGTTGGCGACATCGACCAGCAGGATGATCTCTCCGTTCATCTCCAGACAGGCCAGCCCCAGCGACACATCCCCCGGCGGCACGTTCAGACGCTCCGCGATCTCGGCCTGGCTCAGATCCTTGTAGCTTTCGGCCAGAAGCCCGATCGACAGCAACTCCTCGAACCCGGTGAGGTTCTGGCGCATGGTGTTTTCCTTGAACCGCTCCTCCAGATCCGCCAGGGCGGCGTCGCCTATATCCGTGGATATGACGGCGTTGACCGGCCGTCCGAGCTGGCGCAGCGCCTCCAGTCGGCGGCGCCCCGACTGGATGACGAAACGCGCGTCGCTGTGCAGCGGGTCAGCTTCGCCGGGCCGCCAGTCGGGATCGGCCGGGCGCACGCGGATCGCCTGCTTCTGGCCCCGCCGCTCCATATCCTTCTTGAGCGCGGCAAACTGGGGATCGTCCTCCCAGCCCTTCACGCGGTCGGTGCCGACCTCATCCACGATCTGATCGGGCGACAGCTGCAACGCGATGGTGCCGTTCATGACCCCGGCGCTGACGGTCGACTGCGTCTCCTCCAGCCGCGCCTTGAGCATGTTCAGCGCAGAGCCGCCCCAAAAGCCCCCGAGCCGCCCCTGATCGGCGCCCTCCTCCACCGCTTCCGGTGCCGGTTCCGCGCTCAACTTTCTTTTACGTCCCATGTCAGCTCCACCGTTCCTTGATGAATTCATCCGCGAAATCGCGCTTGGGCAGTTCGGGCCAGATCCGCTGAACCAGCGCGTCGTTCACCGCATTCGCATTGCGCATGAAGGCCTTGGCCGAGGTGCGCCGCGTTGCGGGCGGCAGGTATTCATAGATGCTCTTGTATTCCTCCGACGCGTTGGCGATCGCATCCGAACGGGAATACCAGACCTGCAGGATTTCGCGCGGGGAGCGGCGGTAAAGATCGAGGATCTGGTCGGTGTCCTGGTCGTTCTGCTCCTGCACGATGGTCGGCAGGACCACATGCTCGCCCCGCCCGATCTCGATGTCGGGCTCAAAGCTGAGGATGAACTCCAGATATTCCTCGATATTGGCCACATAGGTCGACAGCGTCGCCAGATCGAACCCCTTCATCGTCTGCGGGATCACCACGTTGTCCGCCGCGATCAGGCCGTTCAGCTGCACCAATGTCAGCGACGGCTGCTGGTCGATCACGATCACGTCGACCGTTTCCACCAGCGCCTTGCGATAGGCCTCCATGTCCAAGCTACCGTCCGCCGCGCGAAAATCCGCGGGTTCCATCCTGGGCCCGAACCCCGCATCCCAGCGGGCAATGGCGTCTTTCAGGATACGGTAGACAGGCACCTGCCCCTGCCGCGACATCATGAAGAGCGAGATATCGCCGTTCTGGATGTTCGCCCCTCCGGGTATCAGCCGCACTCCCGGCCAGGGCGTGTGCTGCCATAGCCCGTTGAGCTCCTCCGCGGAACGCTCGTTCAGCTTGGGCGCGGCGGGGTCGTCCACCCCCATGAAATCGGCCATCGTGGGCGTGTCGGACTGGAAGAGCGGCAGATTCTCGTCCGCGAAATAAAGCGACGCCGTGGCCTGGGGGTCGGCATCTATGACGCCCACGCGCATCCCGTAGAACAGGTTCAGGTACTGGGCGAAATGCGCCGCGGACAAGGACTTCCCGGTGCCGCCCTTCTGCGCGCCGAATGTCACCACCTTGAGCTTCTCCCCCGGCTTGCGCCAGTGCAGGTAAGGCCGCTTGGCATTGGGGTTCGACGCCACGATCGCGCGTATCAGCATGATCTCGTCGGGCGAGAATGTGCGCTGGCGCCCGCTCCGCTCCCCCTCCGGGAAATGTGCCTCATCGCCGGAAAGCTTCGTGAGGTAGGTCGCGTCCACCCCCAGAAACTCCGCCGCCTCGGTCATGGAAAACCGTCGCGACACGCGTGAGCGCATCGTAAGATCGCGTTGCAGCTTCGTATTGACCGAAGCCATGACCCGCGTGAGATTGCGGATAAACTGTTCAAACTGTCCGTATGCCATTCCCATATCCGCGGATATGATGCGCTCTGCACCGTTTTGATTATATGAATCTCAATGCCCGACTAAGCCGCGTGGGGCAAGCGTTCTTGCGAGACACGCCACCGCCTCAGGTAAGTCAGCAACAGTCGACGCAAGGCGGCATCGGGATTTTCCCGGACAACCTGGTGGATAATGTCGATCAGAAACCTTTCCGACGGTGGAAATTTCCAATGCGGTTTCCAGGATCGGCCGAGTTTATCGGCCAGCAGGCGTGCCGCATCGGGAATGCCCTGCAACCCGGCGGCGGCTTTTCGTATCTGATCTCCCAGCCGGTCCACCGCAATTTGCCGCTCCGCGAAAAAGCGCCCGATCACCGCCGCGGGATCGACCGTGTCCGCAGCGCCATCCGCCTGCGCGAGGCGCGACGTCTGCTCGGCAAGCTGTGGGTCTGGCGTTCTTTGAAACGCGGGGTAGGGGGCGTGACCCACGGCTTCCTCCCACTGTCGTTTCAAGGCAATCAGGCTGCCCGAGCCGGGCTCCGGCGAGGATTGGTTTTTATGGTTATGGTTTTTATCTTTCTTGCGTTCGCTCTGCTGAACACGGCATTCACTCGGCGGTGCGGCCGGGGCGGGGCGGCTTTCCCCCGATTTGCCGCGTTGCGCGAAGGCTTCCCGCCAGGTCTGCCAGAAGGTCAGCCGGTACTTCAGCCGATAGTTATACCCGTTCGCCGCGCGCTGCTCTTGCGTCTCCAGCAGGGCCAGCGCGCGTAGCTCCTTGATATATCCTGATATCGCCGCCTTGGAGCGCCCCAGCCGCTCACCCAGCTGCGCGAGCGAGGGCCAGCAATAGCCTTCGCGGTTCGCCATCCGGCAGAACTCGACAAGGGCGCGGAAGGCGCCGGGGGACATTTCGATTTCCATGATGTCCAGGGGCAGGGCGACGAAGCCCCGGCCCGGATCAAGCCGCATTTCACTGCTCATAATATGCCTGTGCGCCGCAAGCAGGCTTGCGGACGTTGAGGCGACATGCTATCGTAAAGTGTCAGAACGAAATTGCTGTCGCGGTTTTGTTTACAGAAAGCCATACGGTTGCCGCCGTGTGGCTTTTCTTTTGCGAGGGTCGTTTTTCTGCGTGATCTTCCTGTTCTGCGCTCTCCTCCACAGGCCGCCCAAAAGGGGTGGCGCGATGGCGGGAGCTTTCGTTGCCTCTCGAAGGCCGTTCAGCGGCCTCTTGTCGTGCTATTATGGGATTATATTTCCACAATACCATGATTTAGGCAAGCCTCTCGGTTGATTGGGCTTGGGCTCCACCTTTGCCCCGCGATCTGCGCCCCCGCGGCGGAGGTTAACCCTTTGTTATCATGCATCAAATATACCTGACGCTATCACAGCGGCGTGGCTGCGCGCCGTGCAGGCTGCGGGTTGTCCGGCAGAGAGCGCGCCGAATCAAGAGGTTGAGAGGAGGTGTTGAAGTAGATGATTCCGGCCCGCGAAGGGCCGAAACCAGGCCGTCGGCGTGGGACTCAGTTCTGGAGGTAGACCTCGAGGGAATCGTCCAGCGCATCTTTCCAGGGCGTGTGGTGCACGGGCGCCATCGTGCCGGTGATGACCGACTTGTAGCTGTTGTTGCGGAAGCCCATGATGTCGTCCACCTTGTGCTGCTTCCACTCGAAGAACGCCTGGCAGGCGCCGTCGACGTCAAAGCTGGGATAATCCGTCTCGGCGATCAGTTCCTTGACGTAGTCGCCCTGGTACTTGATCGCGAATTTGGCGGAATCGTCGGAGTCCTCGCGTGTCTCGCGCTCCTTCACGTCATCCAGCATCACCTGCTTGTCGTGGGGCAGCTCGATCCGGCCCATGATCGCGTCGCGAACCCACCAGGCCTGTGCGTCGAACATGTTGAAGGTGAACCACTGGTCCTGCATCCCGAGGTAGAAAAGCTTGGGATTGTGGACATAGACGACGCCCTTGTAGAGGTCGGCGGTCGCCAGGCGGTTCGCGGTCTTCAGCCGCAGATCGTCGGGCAGGAAGTTGAAGAAGTGCTTGTAGCCGGTGCACAGGATGATCGCATCGACGGATTTGCTCGTGCCGTCCTTGAAGAAGGCGGTGTTGCCCTCGACACGTTCGAGCGCGGGCACCTCCTGCCAGTTGTCGGGCCAGTCGAAACCCATCGGCGCGGTCCGATGCGCCACGGTGACGGAGTTGCAGCCGTATTTCCAGCATTGCGACCCGATATCTTCCGCCGAATAGCTGGTGCCCAGGATCAGCACGTCCTTGCCTGCGAATTCCCGCGCGTCGCGGAAATCATGCGCGTGCAGCACGCGACCGTTGAAACTGTCGAAGCCGGGGTAATAGGGCACGTTCGGCGTGGAAAAATGCCCCGAGGCCACGATGACGTGGTCGAAATCCTCGCTGTAGGTGCTGTCTTTCTGCTGATCGTGCACGGTGACGGTGAAATTCCCGGCGTCCTGATTATACTGCACCCAGCGCACGGGCGAATTGAACCGGATATACTTGCGCACCCCGGCCTTTTCGACGCGGCCCTGGATATAGTCGAACAGCACGGCACGCGGCGGGTAGGAGGCGATCTGTTTGCCGAAATGTTCCTCGAAGGAATAATCCGCGAATTCCAGTCCCTCTTTGGGGCCGTTCGACCACAGGTAGCGGTACATCGAGCCGTGGCAGGGTTCGCCGAACTGGTCGACGCCGGTGCGCCAGGTGTAGTTCCACAGCCCGCCCCAGTTCGACTGCTTCTCGAAGCAGACCACCTCGGGGATCTCGGCGCCCTTGTCGGCGGCGGATTGGAACGCCCGAAGCTGGGCAAGCCCGGACGGACCGGCGCCGATGATGGCCACGCGTTTTTTCATGGTTTCCTCCTATTGGTATAGACCAGTATGGTATATTGGTACTTTTGGTATGGACCAATTAGCAGAATCGGTTGCGTTCCTGTCAACTTTTCTTCTGCCGGAAGCCGCGATATTTGCGAAAAACCTCTCAACTTTCTGGAATCGCTGCTAGGAAAATTTAATGAGCAGTTCAAGTTTTGCGCATAGGCTGGCGATCAGGGGCGCGTTGCCGCGGCTGACGGTTGGCGTGGCCGATACGATAAGTATCGGTTTTCTGGGCCCTTTGAGTGGCCCGGTCGAATCCTGGGGTCTGCCCGGCCTGAACGGGTGCAGGATCTGGGCCGACGGAATCAACCGCGCGGGCGGTCTGTTGATGGGAGGGCGGCGCCATCCGCTGAAACTGGTCCCATATGATTGCGGCTATGACCCGCAGCGGGCGGTCAAGGGGGCGCGTGATCTGGTGCAGGATCACGAGGTCAAGCTGTTGCTGATGCTGGGTGGCGACACGCTGGCGCCGGTGCAGGATTACCTGACCGATCGCAAGGTCCTGACCTCGACGCTGCTGCCGTCGGATCTGTCGCCCGACACGCCATATCTTATCGCGCCAAGCGAGTTGCACCCGATCTACAACGTCACGGGGGTCGATTGGCTGGGTCGGATGGCGCCGCGGCTGCGCAGGGTCGCGATGTGCAGTCAGACCGATGCGCTGGGGCTGCCGTCGCTGGCGACCTATCGCGCGGCCTTCGGGGCGGCGGGCTGCGCTGTCGTGAAGGAAATACAATATGATCCGAAGGCCGCCGATGCGGTGGAGATCGTCGCCGCGATGATGGCCGAAGGGCCCGATGTGCTGTGCTGGTGCACGAGCTACACGCCGATGGTGCACGCGCTGACCGAGGCCGCACATGCGGCCGGTTTCGGGGGGCAGATCATTTCCTGCACGCTCGACAGCTATGACAGGCTGGTTGCGCGCACCTCGGTGGCGTTCATGGAGGGGACGATCTTTCAGTTCCCGGATTTCGACGACCCGGCGCTGGCGGAAAAGGCGTTTTTCTTCAACCGGCCCAAGGCGTTCTTCGACGAGTATAATCGACGGTTCCCCGATAGCTGGTCCGCCGTGTCATGGGAGTACGCGGCGATCCTCGACATCTGGCATTCGGCCGTGGAACGCGCGGGCGCGGTCCATCCGGTGTCGGTTCTGGCGGCGATGAAACATTCCGGCCAGGTCATGCATGCGTTTGGACCCGCGCGGTGGTGGGGCGAGGATATCTTCGGCATCAACAACGCATTGGTGGGCGACTGGCCTGTCGTCACGATCCGCGAGGGCAAGGCGCGAATCGCCGAGTTCGGGTCGATCCCGGACTGGCTGGCGCGTCATGGCCCGCTGCTGAAGCGCGAGATGGCCGATCTGGGGCAGATGTGGGATCAGCGCCAGCGCGGCACGGGCGAGCGGACCAGCCTGACGGGCCGAAGCCTGTAAGGCCCGCGCCTGACGGTTTGCTCACAAGAGCACGGCAAAACGGTGGGGCAGGGGGATCAGACCTCCTGCAGCAGCAGTTTTTGTTCTTCGATGAGGTGCAGTTTGATGAACTCGACCGCCGCCTCGATGTCGCGCGAGGCGATGGCGTTGAACAACGTGTTATAGCGCTGTTGATAATCGGCGATGCGCTTGGGCGTCAGATAGCGCCTTTGCAGCGCCGCGCGGAAATTCTGGCGGCAGGCGTCGATGGCAAGCTCGTAACAGGCGGCGAGCAGCGGGTTGCCGGTGCCCTGCGCGATCTGGCGGTAGAGCTCTTCCTCCTGGCGGACGAAGGCCGCGACATCGGTGCGGACGCTTTCCATGCGCGAAAGGATCTCGCCCAGGGCCTCGATCTCCCTCGGGGCCATGTTGATGATGGCGAGGCGGACCATCTCGGGCTCCAGGATGCCGCGCACGACCAGGTGATCCAGCGGGCTGGTGTCGGAGGCCAGCGCGGAGGAGGAGACCGGCGCCGCCGCGGTGTCCGATCGGTGGGTGACGAAACTGCCGGAGCCCGCGCGCCTGCGGATCACGCGGCGGGATTCGAGCACGTCCAGCGCCTCTCTCACCGTGTTGCGCGCAACGCCGAGTTCCGCCGCCAGGGTCCGTTCGGAGGGGAGGCGTTCGTCTATGGCATAGTCTTCGTTCTTGATGCGCGCGAGCAGCGTCTCGATCACGCCCTGCACCGTCGCCCCGATGGAATGGTCGGGAAACTCGTCGGCAGGGGCGGGGGGAGGATGCGTGTTCACGGCGCGGATGTCCTTGCAAGGCTGCGTTCAATTCTACGGCGGGGCGCGGGGCGCGCGCAACTGCCTGCGCGCGGGACGGCGCGAAAATCCCGTTGCCGACGCCCGCGGGCAGGGGCCAATCGTGAAATTGGTATAGAACTGGTCCTTAAAAATTTGAACATCGCGGCGTGAGGTTTGTAACATGTTGATTTAAAGACGATAGGCGACCGAAAATTGCCCCCATGGCCGCTGATGTTCATGAAATATTCCGGTAATGTGAATAAAAGGAACGAATATTTCTTGAGAGGAAAGAGGGCGTCTGCTAGCCTTTTTCCCACGCAACCGGTCCAATTCTCGAAATTGGTCCAAAGAAGCCGAAATTGGCCTGAAACTGGTTGCCGATACACCGCCGCGCCGTCGACCCGGCCGGCCACCGACATGGGAGTCGTCAATGTTAGCCAAATTCGTGAAATCGGGCCTCAGCCGCCGCAGCTTTCTGAAAACCACCGCCGCGGGGGCCGCGGTGGGCACTGCCGCCACGGGCCTGCCCGGCCTGGCGCTGGCCGCCGAAGACAAGGTCAAGATCGGGTTTCTCGCCCCGCTGACCGGGCCGGTGTCGGCCTGGGGCAAGCCGGGGCTGGACGGCTGCCAGATCTGGGCGGAGCGGGTGAACGCCGCGGGCGGGATCAAGATCGGCGACAAATCCATGCCGGTCGAATTCGTGAGCTACGACAATGAATACGACCCCGCCAAGGCGCGCACCGGCGCGACCAAGCTGATCCGCGAGGACGGGGTGTCGTTCATCATGATGCTGGGCGGCGACACCTGGCCGGGCGTGCAGCCGGTGGCGGACAAGACGGGGATGCTGTTCTCGACGCTGCTGCCGTCGGATCTGTCGCCCGACACGCCGATGCTGATCGCCCCCACCGAGGTGCACCCGATCTATCTGGTCACCGGCGTCGACTGGCTGGCCAGGAACAAGCCCGAGCTGAAGACCGCGGTGATGTGCGCGCAGGACGATGCGCTCGGCCTGCCGTCGGTTGCGACCTATCTGGCGGCGTTCGAGGCGGCCGGGATCGAGATGCTGGACGAGCCGCTGCTGTTCGACCCCGCCACCACCGATTTCGCGCCGGTCGTCACCCGGCTGCTGTCGAGCAACCCGGACATCGTCTGCCTGGACACCTGTTATTCGGACTATGTACACCCGATCGCGGAGCAGCTGTTCCAGCAGGGCTTCAAGGGGCAGATCATTTCGGCCACGGCGGATTTCTACGACCAGATGATCGCCAAGACGTCGAAGGAGTTCATGGAAGGCTTTATCTTCAACTTTCCCGATTTCGACGATCCGATGCTGGAGCAGGACAACATCAACTTCAAGAACGCGAATTCCTTCTACGAGGAATACAACAAACGTCACCCCGGCCAATGGGGCGCGGTCAGCTGGGAATATGCCGCGATCATGGACCTGTGGAAGGCTGCCGCGGAAAAGGCCGGATCGGCCGAGCCCGATGCGGTGCTGGCGGCGATGCAGGAAGACGGCAAGGGCAAGCATGCCTTCGGCGAAGCGGTCTGGTGGGGCAAGGATCTGTTCGGCATCGACAACGCGCTGGTCGGTGACTGGCCGGTGGTGGCGATCGAGAACGGGAAGGCCGTGATCAAGGAATTCGGCTCGATCCCCGACTGGTACGACAAGCACGGCGATCTGCTGAAAAAGCACATGTCCGATTACAATCAGATGTGGAATCAGCGCACCTGATCTGTCTGCATCCCGGGCGGCGTGGCGCGGCCGCGTCGCCGCATTCTTCCTGAGGGGACAGTTTTATGCTGGAACTGCTGGCGCAGACTGCGCTGAACGCCACCTATGCGGCGAGTTATATTTCCTTGGTGGCGGTCGGGCTGGTCCTGATCTTCGGCGTGATGGGCGTGGTGAACTTCGCGCATGGCGAGTTGTTCATGGCGGGCGCCTACACCGTCGTGGCGCTTTATGCCAAGATGAACGTGCCGTTTCTGGCGGCCGTCGCGGGCGGGCTCATCTTCGTGGGGCTGCTGGGGCTGCTGATGGAACGCGCGCTGTTCCGGCCGCTGCGCGACAACCCGCTGGGGGGGCTGGTCGCCTCGATCGGGTTTCTGCTGATCCTGCAATCGGCGGCCTCGATGGGGTTCGGCGTGCGGATGGAGCATATTCCGCCCGCCACGCAGCAGGTGTTTTCGTTTTCCGACCGGGTGCATCTGCCGCTGGCGCGGCTTTACGTGATCGTTGCGGCGATCGTGCTTTTGTCGGCGCTGTGGTATTTCTTGAAACGCACGCGGTTCGGCTGGGCGTTGCGCGCCTCGGCGCAGGACCCGGAGGCGGCGGCGCTTCAGGGGATCTCGATCAACCAGACCGCGCGGATCGCGATGTTCATCGGCGCCGCGCTGGCCGGGGTGGCGGGCGCGTTGACCGCGCCGCTGGTGTCGGTGAACCCCTATATGGGCCATTCCGTCATCATCACGGCGTTCATCGTGATCATCGTGGGCGGGGTCGGATCGCTGGAGGGCGCGATCGTCGCCTCGGTCGCCTATGCCTTCATCTATACGGTCGTCACCACCTTCTGGGACGGGGTGCTGGCCGATATCGTGGGGCTGATGCTGATGTTGCTGGTTCTGATCGTAAAGCCCACGGGCCTGTTCGGGAGTGCGGATCGTGCTTAAGGCCATCATCTGGATCGCGCTGGCCGTCGGGCTGGTTCTGCTGCCGCATGGGCTGAGTTTCTCGCAGCAGGAAATTCTGGTGTTCCTGACGCTGAACATCCTGCTGGTGTCCTCCTACCGGCTGCTGACGCTGACGGGCGAATGGTCGCTGGCGCATGTGGTGATCATGGGGGTGGGGGCCTATGCGTCCGCGCTCTACACCAAGGAGCTGGGCATCTGGGTGCCCGTGTCGATGCTGCTGGGCGGCATCACGGCGGCGCTGGTCGCGGTGATCCTGTCGGTGCCGCTGTTCCGCATGAAGGGGTTCTACTTTCTGATCGGCAGTTTCGCCGCCGGGGAGATCATCCGCCTGCTGTGGAAGCGATTCCGCGAGCCCTTCGGCGGGGCCAAGGGAATCAAGGGGATCGACCCGATGCCCGATTTTTCCATCGGCATCTACAATTTCGATTTCTTCGAGCCGGTCAGCTATTTCTACTTTTCCGCCGTGGTCGTGGGCATCTGCCTGTGGATCCTGTGGCGGATCGAGAAATCGCCCGTCGGGCTGACGTTCCATGCGGTGCACTGGCAGGACAAGCTGGCGCAGGCGTCGGGCGTGAACCTGCGCGCCTACCGCACGCTGGCCTTCGCGCTGGCGTCGGGGTTCGCGGGGATCTCGGGTGCGCTGCTGGCGCATTACGTGGGAACGATCAATCCCAACAGCTTCGACGTGGAGGTGATGGTCTTCGTGCTGACCTGGGCGATCGTGGGCGGCACGGCGACGTTTTACGGGCCGATCCTGGGGGCGGTGGTGCTGACCGTGCTCAATGAGGTCGTGCTGCGCGAGATGGGTTTCGACCAGGCGCGGCCGATGATCTACGGCATCATCCTTATCGCCTCGATCCTGTTTCTGCCCGACGGGCTGGAAAGCCTGGTGCAGCGGGGGCTGCGACGCGCCCGCCGCGACAAGGCGGCGCCTGCGGAAAATGCCGCGAAGGAGGCGACCCAATGAGCAGCTTGCTGGAAGTCAGGGATCTGACCATGCAGTTCGGTGGTCTGACCGCCGTGGATGCGCTGAGCTTCAGCGTCAAGAAAGGCACCATTCACGGGCTGATCGGGCCGAACGGCGCGGGCAAGACCACCACGTTCAACGCCGTGTCGGGCTTCTACAAGCCCACGTCGGGGCAGGTGATGCTGTCGGGCGCGCCGATCCACGGCATGGCGATGCATGAGGTCGCGCGGCGCGGATTGGTGCGGACCTTTCAGCACTCGACCCTCTTCGCGGAGCTTTCGGTGCTGGAAAACGCGCTCGTCGGGACGCATATGACCCATCCGCCCAGCGTGCTGTCGGCGATCCTTGGCCGCGACGGGGCGGCGCGGCGCGCGGCGCGCGACCGGGCGATGGCGGCGCTCGAGTTCTTCGGGCTGGCACATCTGGCGGAGGAGCGCGCGGGCGATCTGAGCCACGGCCACCAGCGCGCGCTGGGGATGGCGGTGGCCTATGCCTCCGCGCCCGAACTGGTGCTGCTGGACGAACCCTTCACCGGCATGAACCCCGAGGAGACGCAGCGCATGATGAGCCTGATGCGCAAGCTGCGCGACGACGGCACGACGATCCTGATCGTGGAACATGACATGGTGGCGATCATGGGGCTGTGCGATCACATCACCTGCATGAGCTTCGGCAAGTTTCTGGCGGAGGGCGGCCCGAAGGAGATCCGCCACCACCCCAAGGTGATCGAGGCCTATCTGGGAGGTGCGCGCCATGTTGCTTGAGATGCGCGATGTCAGTGTGAACTACGGCAAGGTCTCGGCCATGCGCAACATCACGCTGTCGGTGCCCGAGGGCGGCATCGTGACGATCATCGGCGGCAACGGGGCGGGCAAGACCACCTGTTTGCGCGCGATCTCGGGGCTGGCCAGGCTGTCGTCGGGCGAGATCTGGTTTCAGGGCGAGCGTATCGACACGCTCAGCCCCGACCGCATCGTCGGCCGCGGCATCGCGCATGTCCCCGAGGGGCGGCGGATCTTCAAGGACATGACGGTCGAGGAGAACCTGCGCACCGGCGCGTTTCTGCGCCGCGACGCCGAGGCGGTAGAGCAGGATCTGGAGGGCGTGTTCAAGCGGTTTCCCCGCCTGCGCGAACGCCGCACCCAGCGCGCGCAGACCATGTCGGGCGGTGAGCAGCAGATGCTGGCGATCGGCCGCGCGCTGATGGCCAAGCCCAAGCTTTTGCTGATGGATGAGCCCTCGATGGGGCTGGCGCCCGTGATCGTCGAGGAAATCGCCCGCATCATCGAGGACATCAACGCGCAGGGCGTGCCCGTGGTGCTGGTGGAACAGAACGCCGAACTGGCGCTGGAGCTGGCCGATCACGCCTATGTGCTGGAAACGGGAAACATGGCGCTGGAGGGCCCTGCGAGTGAGCTTCATGACAACGAGCACGTCAGGGCGGCCTATCTGGGGGTCTGACCGAGCCACGCGCGCGGCGGCGCGGGCGGCCGGTTGGTCGCGCGCGGATCTGCAATGGGAACGGCTGATGGAAGGCGCCTGCGGGGCCTGGAGCGCGGGGCAGGGCGCGCGCGCTGCGCTGCTGTTTCGCACGGCGCGGCTCTTGGCGCGGGCGCGGTTCGCGCGCGACGATCGCAGGCACGCGACGGTCAGCGCCAATCTGGGCCTGATCGCGTTGAGCCGGGGGCAGGGGGCGCGGGGGCGGCGGCATCTGGAACGGGCCTTGCGTGCATGGGACCGGGCGGCGCCGGATCTGGAGCGATTGCGAACCGCCCCGCGCAGCCGCAGTTCGATGTTCCATCTGCGGATGGAAGCGCGGCATCGGGAAACCTTTCAGGCCAATCTGGCGCTGCGCATGGGCCGTTTCGCCGCCGAGACGCGCGAGACGATCACGCTGCGTCTGGCGGGAAAACCGACCCCGCACCGCCATCTGACGCGCTGGCGAGGGGAAAAGCCGCCCTATTTCGACGATACCCGGTGGTTTCTGGCCGCCTGTCTGCTGATCGTGGAGAGCTGATCAATCCAGGCGGGTGCACTCGCTCCGTTCCGTGCCTCTCTGCAATGACGCGCGACCCCCGCGATCCCAGAACACGAGCGTTCCATCGACGTTCGCATAGCGCGCCCCCGAAGCCGCGCGCCGACGAGCAAGCGTCAGGGGCGCGCCATCTGACACGCGCAAGGCCACCCAGTCGCCGTGGAAGCGGGCGCGAACGGGCGTTCCCTGACAATCGTAGCGATAGACGGGCGCTTGCTTCAAATCCATCAACTCTCCGGCGGCGGAGAGGGCGGGGCTCAACAGCAGTGCGGCGGTCACTGTGCAAAGGACGGGGCAGGGTCGCATGGCGGGGCCTCGATCGCGGCGGGCAGGAGGGCGATACCCGGCAATTTGGCTGGAACTTCCGCGACGTCAAATGTAAACACGCGAAAATACTATCGGAGGCCACGCCATGCTGGACCACTCGGTGCACGCCCTGCTTTCGGATCATTATGATCTTGCCCCCTCGACCGAAAAGGCCGAGGCGACGGCGCATATCTACCAGCGGATGCAGCGCGTCGTCTCGCCGCCCGACTGGGCGATCTATGCGCCCTACGTCCTGGCGATCGAGCAGCTCAAGCGCGAACGCGACGCGGTGGTGCTGGCGCATAACTACATGACGCCCGAGATCTACCATGGAATCGGGGATCACGTCGGCGACAGCCTGCAGCTGGCGATCAAGGCCACCGAGGTCGAGGCCGCGGTCATCGTGCAATGCGGTGTGCATTTCATGGCCGAGACGTCGAAGATCCTGAACCCGGCCAAGACCGTGCTGATGCCCGACATGAGCGCGGGCTGCTCGCTGGCGGAATCGATCACCGCCGAGGGCGTGGCAGAGATGCGCGCGCGCTATCCCGGCGCGCCGGTGGTCAGCTACGTCAACACCACCGCCGAGGTGAAGGCGGCCTCGGATGTGTGCTGCACCTCTGCCAATGCGTTGCTGATCGTCGAGGCGATGGAGGGCGACACCGTCATCATGACGCCCGACCGCTACCTGGCGCAGAACGTGGCCAAGCAGAGCAGCAAGAACGTGGTCTTCTGGGACGGCTCCTGCATCGTGCATGAGCTCTACACCCCCGAGGATCTGCGCGCCTACCGCGAGGCGCAGCCGGGGCTGAAGATCATCGCCCATCCCGAATGCACCCCCGAGGTCGTGGCGGAGGCCGATTTCACCGGCTCGACCGGGGGGATCATCGACTGGGTGGAGCGGCATCGCCCCGCGCATGCGCTGCTGGTGACCGAATGTTCGATGGCCTCCAATATTTCGGACGCGCTGCCGGATGTGAATTTCGCCAAACCCTGCAACATGTGCCCCTACATGAAGAAGATCACGCTGGAAAAGGTTCTCTACGCCCTGCACACGATGGAGGGGCAGGTCGAGGTGGATGCGCAGGTCGCGCGGGGCGCGCGGCGGGCGGTGCAGCGGATGATCGACATCTCCCGCACGCTCACACTTTAGCCACTGCCCGAAGGATCCCCGATGAACACCGCGCCCTCGGGCCTGCCCGACTTTCTGCTGGAACCCATGGTGCGCGCCGCATTGGCCGAGGATCTGGGCGACTGGGGCGACGTGACGACCCGCGCGGTGATCGCGCCGGGAACACGCGCGCGCGCGGCGATCGTCGCACGGCAGGCGGGCGTGGTGTCGGGGATGCAGATCGCGGCGCTGGCGTTCCGGGTGTTCGACCCCGCCTTGAAGGTAACCGTCCACCGTCCCGACGGCAGTGCCATCGCCCCCGGCGACACCCTGCTGGAGGTCGAAGGCTGCGCGCGCGCGATCCTGTCGGCCGAACGGGTGGCGCTCAATTTCGCGGGCCGCCTGTCGGGGATCGCGACGCTGACCGCGCAATTCGCCGCCCGCACAAAGGGCACCGCCGCGCGGATCACCTGCACGCGCAAGACGACGCCGGGGCTGCGGCTGGCCGAGAAACAGGCCGTGCTGCATGGCGGCGGGCACAATCACCGCTTTGGCCTGTCGGATGCGGTGATGATCAAGGACAACCACATCGCCGCCGCGGGCGGCATCGCCGAGGTTCTGGCGGCCGTGCGCGCCCATGCCTCGCATATGACGCGGGTGGAGATCGAGGTCGACCGGCTGGACCAGCTGGAAGAGGTGCTGCGCGCGGGCGGCGCGGATGTGGTCCTGTTCGACAACATGGACACCGCCACGCTGGCGCGCGGGGTCGCGCGGCTGAACGGCGCGATGACGTCCGAAGCATCGGGCAACATGCGGCTTGAACGGATCGCCGAGGTCGCCGCGACGGGCGTGGATTACATCTCGGTCGGGGCGTTGACCCATTCGGCCAGCACGCTCGATCTGGGGCTCGACCTCTAACCCGCGAATCCCTGCGATGCGCAGGCGCGCCGCATCGTCTCGCGCGCCCCCCTTCCGCAGGCCCTCATGGGTCGGGCGGGACGATGCCCAAATCCGATGATGCCGCAAAACCGACGCCGTGCGTCGCGTCCCATGGTGGTTCGCCCGTGGCAATGCGGCAAATGCTGTCGGCAGGTGGTATGCCACGGTACATTCTAATTGACTGTCAGGAAAAACAGTTGAACATTATGAATAACGCAGGGGGACGGATCAATGGCGCTCGATGACCGCAAAGGCGTATGGAAATCCGGTCGGGGCAAGGGCCGCGGCACGCCGAAGGGGCGCCAGCTTGACGATGCCGCCTGGGGCGAGGTACGCGCCCTGCTGGGCGACCGCCCGCGCCGCCGCGACCTGCTGATCGAACATCTGCACCTGATCCAGGATGCCTTCGGGCATCTGTCGGCGGCACATCTGCGCGCGCTGGCCGAGGAGATGCGCCTCAGCCAGGCCGAGGTTTACGAAGTCGCAAGTTTTTACGCGCATTTTGATGTGGTGAAGGAGGGCGAGGTTCCGCCGCCCGCCCTGACGATCCGCGTGTGCGACAGCCTTTCGTGCGAGCTTGCCGGCGCCGAGGCGCTGCGCGAGGCCCTGGCGCAGGGCATGGACCCCGCCGAGGTCCGCGTGCTGCGCGCGCCCTGCATGGGCCGTTGCGACACCGCCCCGGTGCTGGAGCTGGGGCACAACCATATCGACCGTGCGACGGTCGAAAAGACGCGCGCCGCGATCGAGGCGGGCGACACCCATGCGCATCTGCCCGACTATGAGGCGCTGGAGGCTTATCGCGCGGGCGGCGGCTATGCCACGCTGGAGAGGCTGCGCCGGGAAGGAAACTGGGAAGAGGTGCAGGAGGCCGTCCTCTCCTCCGGGCTGCGGGGGCTGGGCGGTGCCGGGTTTCCGTCGGGCCGGAAATGGGGGTTCGTGCGGGCCGAGGCGGGGCCGCGCTATCTGGCCGTCAATGGCGATGAGGGCGAGCCCGGCACGTTCAAGGACCGCTATTACCTGGAGCGGGTGCCGCATCTGTTCCTGGAGGGGATGCTGATCGCCGCCTGGGCGGTGGAGGCGGAGACCTGCTTCATCTACATGCGCGACGAATATCCGGCGGTGCTGGAGATCCTCGCTACCGAGATTGCCGCGCTGGAACAGGCGGGGCTGGTGCCTGCCGGGTTCATCGACCTGCGCCGCGGGGCGGGCGCCTATATCTGCGGCGAGGAATCCGCGATGATCGAATCGATCGAGGGCAAGCGCGGCATCCCGCGCCACCGGCCCCCTTATGTGGCGCAGGTCGGGATCTTCGACCGCCCCACGCTGGTCCATAACGTCGAGACGTTGCATTGGGTCACCCGCGTCTGCCGCGAGGGGCCGGAGGTGCTGAGCGGCACCGAAAAGAACGGCCGCAAGGGCTTGCGCAGCTATTCGGTTTCGGGCCGGGTGGCGCAGCCGGGGGTATATCTGCTGCCGGCCGGGTCGACGATCCTCGATGTGATCGAAGCCGCGGGCGGCATGGCCGAGGGGCATGAGTTCAAGGCCTATCAGCCGGGCGGGCCGTCTTCGGGGCTGTTGCCGGCCCGCATCGACGATGTGCCGCTGGATTTCGACACGTTGCAGCCCCTGGGCAGTTTCATCGGATCGGCCGCCGTGGTGGTGCTGTCGGATCACGATCGCGCGCGGGATGCGGCGCTGAACATGCTTCGGTTCTTCGAGGATGAAAGCTGCGGCCAGTGCACGCCCTGTCGCGTGGGCTGCGAGAAGGCCGTCAAGCTGATGCAGGCCGACCGCTGGGACGCCGATCTGCTGGAGGATCTGTGCACCGCGATGGGCGATGCGTCGATCTGCGGGCTGGGGCAGGCCGCGCCGAACCCGATCCGCATGGTGATGCAGCATTTCAGCGAAGAGGTCGGCGCCACCGGCAGCGTGCCGCCCGAAGACGGTTTCGACACCGAGCAAAGCCTTGAGCGCAAGGAGCAGGACCAATGAGCGACGCTATCCGCTTTACACTCGACGGCAAATCCGTCGAGGCCGCCCCCGGAGAGACGATCTGGGAAGTTGCCAAGCGTGAGGGCACGCTGATCCCGCATCTGTGCCACAAGGATGCGCCGGGCTATCGGTCCGACGGCAATTGCCGCGCCTGCATGGTCGCGGTGGAGGGCGAGCGCGTGCTGACCGCGTCCTGCATCCGCGAGCCCGCCGAGGGGATGGTCGTGACCTCCGCCCAGCCGCGCGAGACGCAGGCGCGGCGCGTGGTGATGGAGCTGTTGCAGGCCGACCAGCCGGAGCGCGATGTCGCGCACGATCGCTCCTCGCACATGTGGGACATGGCCGAGATGCAGGGCGTGACGGAAAGCCGGTTCCCGACCATGGATGTGGACCGCGTGCCGCTGCTCGATGACAGCCATGTGGCGATGCGGGTGAATCTGGATGCCTGCATTCAGTGCGGGCTGTGCGTGCGTGCCTGCCGCGAGGTGCAGGTCAACGATGTGATCGGCATGGCCGGGCGCGGGCATGACGCCTATCCGGTGTTCGACATGGACGACCCGATGGGCGACAGCACCTGCGTGGCCTGCGGCGAATGCGTGCAGGCCTGCCCGACCGGCGCGCTGATGGAAGCTTCTATCGTGGACGACGCGCAGCAGGGCGACAGCAAGGATTACGACGCGGAGGTCGCCTCGGTCTGTCCGTTCTGCGGCGTGGGCTGTCAGATCAGCCTGAAGGTCAAGGACGGCCGGGTGAAGTTCGTGGAAGGCATCGACGGCCCCGCGAACGAAGGGCGGCTGTGCGTCAAGGGGCGCTTCGGCTTCGACTATATTCACCACGATCACCGTCTGACCAAACCGCTGATCCGGTGCGCGGACGCCCCGGCCAAGGGGCTGAACGTCGACCCCGCCAACCCGTTGACGCATTTCCGCGAAGCCAGCTGGGAAGAGGCGCTGGATTTCGCCGCCGACGGTCTGAAGGATCTGCGCGCGAACAAGGGCGGCGCATCGGTCGCGGGCTTCGGGTCGGCCAAATGCACCAACGAAGAGGCCTATCTGTTCCAGAAGCTGATCCGCCAGGGCTTCGGGCACAACAACGTCGACCATTGCACGCGGCTGTGCCATGCGTCCTCGGTCGCGGCGCTGATCGAGAACGTCGGATCGGGCGCGGTGACGGCCACCTTCAAC